>JBDTXY010000045.1:0-12363 GCA_040005945.1 Acidobacteriota bacterium | reverse complement strand
AAACAATTGAATTCCAGTTACTTATAGACCTCGACTCCAATCCGCCCACGCGCGTGAAACCAATAATTTGAATATAGTCCAAAAAACTTTTGGATCGGCGGGAGCAGCGGCGATGCGCGGCGGAGGCGCTGGAAGGGGACGGGAACCGCGCTAGAAGGAAATGCCGACGCCGCCCAGGAGCCGGTTCGCGGTCGTGGTCTCGTCTCTGCGGTCCGTCGTCGTGCCGCGGGCGGTCTCGAAGGCCAGCAGGAGCTTCCAATCCGCGCCGAACGGCGTGACGCCGACGACCGAAAGATCCTGGGCGACCGAGAGCGCGAGCTTGTCGGCGTCGTTGGCCAGCACCCTCCCGGGCGTCTCGAGGTCCTGCCGAATGCCGTGCACCACGATCGCGATCCCGGTGCGCGTGGGCAGAACTTCGACCCCGGCGCGCGCCGACCAGAAGTGTCCACGATTTTCCGAGATGCCGTAGTTGGCCGCGCCCTGCGCGGTGACGTTTCCGTCGATCGAACCATAACGCACCGACACGGTGCCCGTGAGCTTGTCGGACAGGCGTTGCTCCATCGACGCCTTGTACTGGCGGACGGAGTTTCCGTCCAACAGGTACACGCTGTCGAAGTCGGTCAGGAAGTCTCCCTCGAAGAACGCGCGCACCAGCTCGCCCATCCGCTGCTGCGAGGCCTCCAGCCGCATCGACGTGTCGCGTCCCACGACGCGCTCGATCCCCACGGCGTAGGACTGCGTCGCGGCCGGCTCCTGGTTGTCCTCGATCGACGTTACGCGCGGCATGACCGTGGCGGCGCCGTCGGTCGAGCCGGCCACGCGGTAGACGCCCCGGACGTACACGGTCGCCGGCCCGAGGTCGTATCGCGCCGTGGCGGAGGGCGCGATGCCGTAGGCCGCCGAGCCGTTGCCCATGTAACGCGCCACGACGCCTCCGGCCACCTGCAGGCGGTCGGAGAGACGCACCGAGCTCGAGGCCGACAGATCCGCGTCCGGCGCCGATTGGAAGAAAACCCCGTCCACACCCACGCCCGAGAGCCCGACGGCCGCCTCGCGATGACGATAGGTCATCGCCACCTCGACGCCCGGACTGTCCGAAGCCGGCCGCCCGTAACGGCCGTTGATCTCCCACGTGCGCGAGGCGACGGGAAAGAGGCTCGTGCCCAGCGCGGTCGCCCGGTAGAGGTTCGCTTCCTCGATGTAGCGCGCGGCCACCGACTCCACGCGTCCTTCTTCGGCGCCGCGGCTCCAGCTCGCGGCGTGCGTCTGGAGGTGCGCCGCGTTGTCTCCAAACAACAGCGTGTTGCGCCGCGTGGACAAGCGCACCTGCTCGGCTGCCGAAGGGGCGACGTCGAGCGCGAGCCCGGCGGCGTTTCCGGTAATGGTCTCGCCCGGCGTGTCCGGGTCGCCCAGCCGGGCGTAATCGCCCGCGATGCCGTACTGCCATCCGTTCGGCAACCCGCCGTGCAGCCCGAGAGCGGTGCGGGACAGCGAGCCGGCCGCGGATTGCGTCCCGACGTCGGCGATCGTCTTGACCTCGCCGGCCAGGATGCGGTTGAGCTGGATTCGCTCGACCGGCGTGGTGGCCGCGTCCGCGGACTCCTCGATGGCGAGCTCGCGCAGCACGTCCGACGGCAGCCGTTCGCGCAGGTCCCAGATGGTGGCGGGGACCGGTAGGTCCGGCGAGGCCGCGCCGCCCTTGCGCGTGAGCGCGATCGAAACCGCCGAAACCTGCTGCGCGGCCGCCTGGTGCCAGAGCCGCTGCAGGGCCGGCTCGAAGCCGCGCTTGTACGCGATCAGGTCGTACACGCCCACGGGAGCTGTCGCCACGACGAACGTCCCGTCGGCGCCGGTCCGCGCGCGCGTTAAGGAGCTGTCGCCCAGGTTATAGAAGATGACGAGGACGCCGGAGACGGGCGCTTCCAGGTGGCGCACGACGCCCGAGATGGGCGAGGAAGGAGGAGGACCCGCGAGGGCTCGCCCGCTTGCCACCGAGAGCAACAGGGTCCAGAGCGCAACAGTGATTCGGCGCCGTCTCATATGCCGGGCCCGAAGGTCCGCTTCGAAGTATAGGTTTTCTGCGGTGTCAATTGCCACTTTTTAGGGAACTCTTGATTCTTCACGACTTGCCCTTTGACGCTGCCTTGCGCTCGGGCCGGAAAATTCCCGCCAGGACGTGGCCCGCCATCGAGGGGTTCTCCTTGAGGCGCCGCACCGAGTACGCGTACCACGCGGCCCCGTAGGGCACATAGACGCGGAGACGGTGGCCGTCGGCCACGAGCTTTCGCCTCAGATCTCCGGCCACTCCCAGCAGCATTTGGAACTCGTACGCGTGGGCCGGCAACGCCAAGCGCCGCACCGCCGCGACGGATCGCTCCACCAGCGGCGGGTCGTGCGTGGCGATCCCCACGTACGCGCCGCCCGCCAGCAAGGACTCCACCAATTCCATATAGCTCCTGCGGATCTGCTCCCGGTCCTGGAATGCAATCTCCGGAGGCTCGACATAAATTCCCTTGCACACGCGCACGTTGACGGGCCCGGCGGCGGCGACCCGCCGCGCATCGGCCGCGCTGCGGTGCAGATAGGCCTGCAGGACCAGGCCCACCTTCTCGTACCGCTCCCGGAACTCCAGAAAAATCCGGATCGTTTCCTCGGTGACCGACGAGTCTTCCATGTCGATCCGCACGAAGTTGCCGTGGGCTCGCGCCGCCTCGACGATGCGCGCGAATTGACGCCGGCATTGCGCCGCATCGAGCTTCAAGCCCAATGCGGTCAGTTTGACGGAGATGTTCGAGTCCAGGCCGCGCTCGGCGATCGCGGTCAGCGCCCGCAGGTAGTCCGTCACCGTCTGCTCGGTCTCTTCCCGCCGCGTCACGTCCTCGCCCAGCACGTCGAGGGTGGCCATGCACCCTTCGGCGTTCAAGCGTTGGACCACGCGCAGCGCTTCCTCCAGCGTCTCGCCGGCCACGTAGCGGGACGCGATGCGGCGCACGATCGGCTTGGGCACCAGCGGCAGCGTGCGAACGATGAGCTGGTTGAGCGCTTTCAGGACGCCTCCATCGCGATGTCGGCCCGTGACGCGCGCGCAAAGCACCAGACGGTGATCGATCGCGCTCCCGCGGCCCGGAGGCGGGCGGAGCACTCGCGGGCCGTCGCCGCGGAGGTGGCCACGTCGTCGATCAAGAGCACGTGCCGCGCGGGCCGGGAGCCCGTGCGGAAGGCGCGCCGCACGTTGGCCGCTCGGTCTGCCGCGGGAACGCGGCTCTGGACTCGCGTCTCGCGCACCTTGATCAGCAGCTCGCGGCGAAACGGGATCCCGAGCCCCCGTGCAATGGCGGCGGCCAGGACTTCGGCGGGGTGATATCCCCGCGCCCGGCGCGCGCGGTTCGTGGCCGGAACCGCGGCGATCTCGACGCACTCCTCCGGCGGCGGCAACCGGCGCAGCATCTGCTCGGCCAGGCGTGCCCCCAGGTAATCCGCGCCGCGAAACTTGAAGGCCAGAAGAATCTCCCGAGCGGCTGCGCGATACGGCGCCGCCGCGATCAGGCGCTCGAAGGCGGGAGGATCCAGGAGGCACCGTCCGCAGCGCGCCGCCAGCGGCGCCGCGGGGAGCGTTTCATCGCATCGCGCGCAGCGGCCGTGCTCCGGCAGCGGCAGCGCGTCCCAGCATGCGCGGCAGACTCCGCCCCGAAAGCATTCCCCGACGTCCCCTCGGCCGCACGCCAGGCATCGCGACGGCAGGAGAAATCCGGCCGCCACCCGACCCAGCTCGACCACGACATTTTGCCTGAGCGTTTTCGCGCGCGCCTCCGTAGACCGGGGAGCGGGGGATTGTAGCTCTCCCGAGTCGCCGGATCCGTTAGAGTGCCGGAGTCGGGAATTCTCGGGGAGGTGCCCTTGACCTGGAAGCCAATGCTCGTCGGATCGATCGTGTGGGCGGCGCTCTCGCCGCTGGCCAGCGCGCAGAATTTCGGAGTCGGAGTCTCGGGGGGATGGGTCAACGACGTCGGCCAGGACTTTCACCTGAACAACTTCAACCCCAGCGAAGTCACCGGGTGGGCCGACTATCGCTTCGAGGACAACGCGCTGCTGCGTTTCACCTGCGGATCGATGCGGACGCAGGTCAGCGACCGGGGAACCGTCGCGGTCCCCGGAGAAGAAGACAGGGAATCCAAGGAGCGGATCCAGTACTACACGCTGGGCGTGACGTACCTCTTCTCGGAAGGGTTCTTCACGTCCGGGCTTCTGGGAGGAATCGGGGGTTACCACGTCAAGCCCGACGCCCCCGGGCCCGACGTCACCGAGACCGCGTTCGGATGGCATTTGGGGACCGAGGCGATCTTCAAGGTCTACAAAAATTTCGGCGTCGTGGCGCGACTGACGTACCACAACGTTTCGGCTCACCCGCACCGCCAGTTCGTCAACCTGGACGCGGGGGTCCTGGCGAGGTTCTGAAGGATCGGAAGCCGCCGGCCATTCGGCCGTTGTGACGGGGCTCACAACGCGGCGATTACTTGGGCTCTTTTTCCTTGTCCTTTTCCGGGATGAGCGGCAAGAGCGTCGATTCCTTCTTGGATGAGAGGGAAATCTGCGCCTGGATGCGCGCGACGCCCCGGATCGTCAGGATCCGGCGCTGGAGGAAGTCGGCCAGAGCCGAGGGGTCGGCGGCTTTGACCTTCAGCCGGTAGGCGAAGTTGCCGGCGAGATAGTGGCATTCCTGCACTGCCAGGAGCCTCTCGAGCTCGTCCACGAAGCCCTTTTCGAAGCGCGGGTGCTCGAGGGCCACGTCCACGTAGGCCGTCAGGGGCAGGCCCATCTTCTCGTGGTCCAGCAGCGCCACGAACCCTTTGATCATCCCATGGCGCTCCATCTTCTTGATCCGCTCGTTGACCGAGGGAGTGGTCAAACCCACCGCCCCGGCGATCCGCGCCTGGGAAAGTTTCCCATTGCGCTGGAGCATGTCGAGGATGCGCAGGTCGATTTCGTCGATGCTCATGAACGAACCGTTCTCAAAGTTGCCTTATAAGATTAGATGGTTCGATGCTTGTGGCTAATAATATTAGTCTGTGGAGGCTTGTCAATGGCTGAATTCAGGGGGGTGGCTATAATGCCGCCGCGGCATGGCCAAGCGCGACTTCTACGAGGTGCTGGGGGTCTCGAAAGGGGCCTCGGACGCCGACATCAAGAAGGCCTACCGGCGGCTGGCCCGCAAGCTCCACCCGGACGTCAACCCCGGCGATAAGGCGGCCCAGAAGCGCTTCCAGGAGGTCCAGGAGGCCTACGAGCTGCTCAAGGACGCCGAGAAGCGGCGCGCCTACGACCGGTTCGGGCATGCCGGCCCGGGATTCGATCCCCGGGCCCACGCCGGGCCCTCCGGCGGCCCGGGTTTCGGCGCCGGAGCGCCGTTCGAGAACATCCATTTCGAGGCCGGAGACCTGGGCGATCTCTTCGGGAACCTCTTCGGAGGGGGCCGCCGCGCCGCGACCGGCCCCGAGCCGGGAGAGGACGTGCGGGGTCAGATCGAAGTCCCGTTCCGCGACGCTGTCCTGGGCGGCACCGCCTCACTGGCGCTACGGCGCGAGAAGTCGTGCCCCACGTGCGGCGGTACGGGCCGCGTCGGAAAGACCGTGTGCGCGACCTGCCGCGGCGAGGGCGTCGTCGCCGAATCCGAGCGGGTCCGCATCAAGATCCCCGAAGGCACTCAGGACGGCGGGGCCGTTCGCGTCCCGGGCAAGGGCGGGCCCGGATCCCGCGGCGGCGCCACCGGCGACCTCTACGTCACGGTGCGCGTGACACCGCATCCGTATTTCGAGCGGCACGGCAACGACATCCATGGCGTAGTCCCGATCACGATCAAGGAAGCGTACGCCGGCGCCGAGATCGACGTGCCGACGATCCACGGTACGGTGCGGGCTCGGATCCCGCCGGGCACGCAGGGCCGACAAAAGTTTCGCCTCCGGGGAAAAGGTGTGCGGGACCCGCGGACGAGCCAGGTCGGCGATCACCTCTACACGGTGCGGGTGATGGTGCCGCGCACGCAGACGCCCGCGGGGGTGGATGCCGCGACGCTTCTGGACTCGCTCTACGAAGGGGACGTGCGCGCGGAGCTTCCCAAGGGACTCTAGCTACAAGCCGCGCGCGGCTTCCAGGATCTCGTCGGCGTGCCCATCCGGCTTGACCTTGGGCCAGACGGCCGCGACTTTTCCCTTCTCGTCGATCAGGTACGTCACGCGGTGGGTGCCCATGTACTTGCGGCCGTACATCGATTTCTGTCCCCACACGCCGTAGTCGCCCACGATCTTCTTCTCGGGATCGGCCAGCAGCGGGAAGGGCAGCGAGTATTTCTCGGCGAACTTCTTGTGCGACTTCGCGTCGTCGACCGAGACGCCGAGGACGGCGATCTTGTCCTTGCGAAACTTGGCCCAGCCGTCGCGGAATCCGCACGCTTCCTTCGTGCAGCCGGGCGTGTCGTCCTTGGGATAAAAGTAGAGGACGAATTTGTGCCCCTTCAAATCCGACGAGGCGACCGTCTTGCCGTCCTGATCCGTCGCGCGGAATCCGGGCGCCTTGTCTCCGACCGAGAGCAATGCCATGCGAGTCCCCCTGACGCGCGGCATTCTAGCCTCGCGGGGATCCGAGCTGAGAACTGAGAACTGAGAACTGAGAGGGTGGGATCCCTCGGCGGAGCGCGCCTCGGGATGACGTCGCTACGGCGACGTCAGTTCCGCAGCCCCATGCTGATGACCAGCGCCAACGCCTTCTCGTAGCCCATCGTGTCGTCCAGGGCGATCGACCGCACGGTGGACCAATCCGCCCCTTCCAGCCGCGTGAACTTGAGCGCGGCGCCGTCGCGCCAGGACAGCGTGGGCCGGTACCCGGCTCCGATCGTCGTCGTGACGCCGCCGGCAGGGTCGGTCTGATGCGGCAGGACCGGCGTCATCCGCGCCACTGGTCCCGAGACCGCGACCGTCGAGAGCGGAATGTGCCGACGCTGCCATTTCAGGTTCCCGAGCTCGGAGGGCTTGCCCCGGTCGCGCGGGAACTCGATGTGCACGACCTTGTGCTTGGAGTCGTAGAGATCCGCGAAGCTCGCCACGAGCGAGCCGGAGAGGCCGTCCGTCTGCAGGCTTGGATAGAGATACGCGCCCGAGGGGACGTCGTCCGGGTAGCTCGCCGCGGAGGTGCTTGCCGCCAACTCGGGCAGGTTGTAGACCGCGAGGCTCCCCGGGTCGGAGCCGTTCTCGTCCAGGAAGAGGGCCGCGTAGCGGGCCTGGACGGCTTGCGCCTCCTCCCACCACACCACCGAGAGAATCGAAGTGGTCGCCGTCACCGTCGCGTCGAGGTCGTCCAGCGAGGTGACGGTTTGATGGGTCACCTGCATCTGCGGGTTGTACGCGCGGGAGATCCCCTGGAGGGGCATCAGCGGCGAATTGGTCCAGAGGCCGTTTTGGAGCACGCCGACGCGGACGTGCGAGTAAGCCGAGACGTTCTCGATCCAGAGCAGGAGCAGCTTGCCGGTCTGCTCGTCGAAATCCAGCTGCAGGCCGCGTTTCTCCTGGTAGGAGATCGTCCCCGGGATCAGGGCCGTCGCGACCGTGCCGTCTTGAGCCCGGGAGCTCCATTCGATGACGAAGCTCTCCGGTGACGGCGTGGCATCCGCGAGCCCGAGGTCCACGGCCTTTCCGGCGCGCACGACGTGCATCGTTCCGTCCGGAGTCAGGAGGGACTTCTCTTCGTAGCCCAGGCACAGTCGGGACGCCGCGACCAGGGCCGCCGCGAGCACAATGCGCTGGAGCCACGGGGTCCGCATCAGGCCCTCAGATTGATCATGCCCATGAGGCTGATCTGATGAAGATAGTTCTTGAGCGCCGGGAAGTTCGGGTAGTAGTTCGCCAGCGCCTCGTAGTGCTCTTCCGCGTCGTCGTCGCGGCCGATCTCGCTGTAGGTCTCGGCCAGGAGGTAGTGCGCGTTCTTGATCACGTCCTGGCGGCCGAACTCCCGGCCCAGTCCCAGCGCGCGAACACCCCAGCCCTCCGCCTCCTCCGCGCGGTTGAGCTTGAGCGAGGCAAAGCACAGGTCCAGGCACGGATAATCCATCGCCTGGCGCGAGCCCAGGCTCTCCAGCAGCGACAGCGACCGGTGCACCAGCGGCAGGCCGATCGGCAGCGAATCCAGCGCGATGTGGCAATAGCCCAGGTTGTCGGCGACCACGGCCGCTTCGCACGACTGTCCCTGGCCGGCGGCCTCGTAGCGATCCAGAGCTTCCTGCAGTAGCGTGCGCGCTTCGGCGAACCGGCTCTCGTGCAATTCGAGATTGGCGAGCAGGTTCATCGAAGCGGCGGTGTACTCCTCCAGCCCCAGCTCGCGGCTCTTCTGCAGCGCGCCCTGCGCGTAGAACGTGGCCTTCGCGTACTCGCCGCGGACTTCGTGGGCGTGCGCGGACGCGTACGCGGCCAGGACCGCGTTGGGGCTGCCCGGGCTGCGGAGCACGATCTCCTTCAGCTGCGACAGGTCGAAATCCTGCCGGTCCATCTCGAGCAGAGTGGTGGCGCGGCCGCAGGTGAAGAGGTCCTCGATCTCGCGGTCTTTCCAGGAGCGTGCCAGCGCGAGGCCGTCTTCATAGAGAGTCAGCGCATGCTCGTAATCGCCCCGCCAGATCGCGTCTTTCGCGGTCTTGCGCAGGAACTCGAGATGCTTGCGCCGTTCGCTCATGAGAGGTCAGTCGATTCTAGGCCAGGCCCGAAGCAACTCAAGGCTTTTCTTCCGGTTCGTCGTGGGTCAGGCCTTCGGGCTCGGAGGTCTCTTGGAGCTTCTTGAAGAGGACGAAGTCGCGGATCTCCTGCCGGGCCTCCTCCGAGAGACTCTGGAATTCCGTGACCAAGTCCCGCGCCTCCCGCTCTGCCGGAGTTTCGGTCTCTCCGAAAAACTCGCCCATCTTCAGATCGAAGACCTGGAGGATCTTGAAGAGCGTGTCCAATCCGACCTTGTACTCGCCCTGCTCCATGCGCGAGAGGTCCGATTGCGCGACGCCGATTTTCTCGGAGAGCTCCGTTTGGGTGAGGCGACGCCCTTTGCGCAGCTCACGAATTCGCGAGCCGACCAAGGCGACCTTGCGGGGTGGATGGGACGACATAAGTTGTTCCAGAAATGCTATTAAAACATAGCGAGGCCTCATATAATGCGCCCTCCTGATTTGATGTCAAGAAAGAACGGACAGCTCGCGTCCAAAGCCTTCCTGCTCAAGGAGATGGTCGTCCGCGATCTGCGGGCGAGGTATGCCGGCTCCGGACTGGGTCTGCTCTGGGCTTTCGCGCATCCGATTCTGTGGATGCTCCTCTACACCGCGGTCTTCTCGTTGGTGCTCCGAGTGCCGGTCGAGCCGGGCTATGCGAGCTTCCCCGAATTCCTCATGGCGGGGCTTCTTCCGTGGATGGCGATCCAGGAGGGTCTGGCGCGATCGGCTTCGGTGTTGGTCGACAACGCTTCGATGGTCAAGAAGACCGTGTTTCCACTGGAGACCCTGGTGCTCTCCATCGTCGTCGCCGCCGCGGTGAGCGAAGTCATCGCGTTTTGCGTTTTCGGCGTGTACGTCGCGCTGCTGGGGCACCTCCGGCTGGCGTGGCTGCTGCTGGCGCTGCCGGCGCTGGCGCTGCAGATCCTGCTGACGTTCGGAATCGGCTGCATCGCGGCGACCCTGACGGCGTTCGTTCGCGACACGGCGCATGCCGTCGGCATCGTCCTGACCATCGGCTTCTACGCCACGCCGATCGTCTACCCCGCATCGCTGGTTCCGGCGCGCTTGCGCCCGTTCATCGCGGCCAACCCGATCACGCCTCTGGTCGATCTCTACCGACGCGCGTTTACGCTGCACACCGCGCCCGAGCCGGCGTCGATCGCCTACCTGGCGGTGTTCTGCGGCCTGGCGGCGCTGCTGGGGGCGGCGATTTTCGCGCGGGCGCGGCCGCATTTTGCCGACCTGATTTGAGCGATTCCGTGAATAAACCGCCCCAGTGGGGGGTTTCGGGGTCGGCGTTCGACTTCACCCCCTGGAACTGCAACCCGTCAATCCCGTTCGATTTCGAGGAGGCCTCGTGAAACGCTTCCCGCTCCTGTTGATTCTCGCCGCCTCGGCATGCTCGTCCTCCAGCCAACCGGGGAAGGCCCCGTCGCCCGGCTCCCCGAGGCCGACGCCCACGCCCAGCATCCTCGCGCGCATCGATCCCGACGTGATCGAGGACACGGACACGTATGTGATCCGGCGGCTGCCCAAGGCGCGCTACATCCGCGTCGACGACCACCACATCCGGTTGCCCATCGTCGCCACACCGATGGAGTTCTTCAAGGAAGACGACGAGTACTACTACGTCAGCACGCCCAAACGCCTCCCTGACGAGATCGCCCTGAAGAAGCGGGCTCGCGAGCAGGAGGCCAAACCCCCGACCAAGGAGGAGGCCAAGAAGGAGGAATCGCTGGTCCCCCTCGCCGACTTCGAAGATCTCTCGCCTGCGCGCGTGTCGGGGAGACTCAAGCTCGAGGAGATCCCGAACTCGGGTCTGCCGCCCCGCGGGATGTGGCGCGCCTCCTTCGCGGTGGCCGACGTCAACGGCGACGGCATCTTGGACATCGTTTCCCCGCCGGCGCGGATGGGGGACGGGAAACTCCGAATCTTCCTGGGCGACGGAAAGGGCAGGTTTTCCGACTGGCCGCTCACGTTTACCGACGCGGGCAAACCCACGACCCGCTTCTTCCTGGACTACGGCGGGGTCGCGGTTGGCGACATCGACGGGGACGGCAAGATGGACATCGTCTGCGCCTCCCACAACACGGGGCTCACGTCCCTCTTCGGCGACGGCGCGGGGGGCTTTCGCATCGTGAAAACGGGCCTTCCCACGCGGGACTTCTCCGCGCAGTCCATCGCGCTCGCGGACGCCGACGGGGATGGCAAGCTCGACCTGATCGCTGCGCGCGACGTCCCCCCCGAGACCGCCAAATCGGTCGACAAGACCCAGGTCCGCGTCTACCTCTTCCGCGGCGTCGACAAGGGTTGGCAGTTCAAGGCGGATGGAATCGTCGGCGGGTTCTACTCGCAACGGCTCTCCACATTCGACTTCGACGGCGACGGCCGCAAGGACGTTCTGACCGGGAGCCACCAGGCGGGGGCTTTGACGCTGCTCTGGAAGAACGACGGCAACGGGACGTTTTCGCCGGTGTCCCTGCCCGTGATCGAGATCTATTCGTTCCACTTCGCGACGGCCCCCGGGACGTTGGGGCGCGACCGCGCGGCGGCCTTCGCCGACTCCTTCTACATGTCCCGGAACTCGCCCTCGACCAAGGCCGGCGGCATCAGCGTCTACGCGTTTCGCAAGGGCGAGTGGACGCGCCATCGGATCTGGCGAAAGAAGGATCTCGCGGCCACGGTCTCTGCCCTGGCCATGGGGGACCTCGACGGCGACGGGCTGGACGACGTGGTTTTCGCCGACAGCGAACAGGATCGCCTCCGGGTGCTCTTTCAGCAGCCCGATGGCTCATTCGTGGAGGCGGCCGAGGCGGAGGAACCCGCTCTGAACTCTCCCGGGGAGTGCGTGCGGCTGGCGGACATCGACGGCGACGGGCGCCTGGATATCCTGCTTTCCAAGACGGTTAAGTCGTCAGGCCCGACGGAGCCCGGAGGCTGGAACGTCTACCTGAACCGGCGGTAAGCCTTTGCGCACGATGGTCTTCTCCCGAGTTTTATGATCGGGGAGCATATTTTTAGCGTTTTTTCCTTGACACCACATTCTACGGGGTTGATTATCCGACTCATACGTGGGCCGGCGATGGCCCCTACCGGAACAGCTATTCAATATTTGCGGGTGTAGTAAATCGAAGTGTGGGAGGTGATGGGATCGTTCGAGGGAAGGAAATCTCTATCGCGTGTTTTCGAACAGTTAACCGAAACGAGGAGATCTCAATGAAGAAAACCCTAATGACGTGTCTGACGGTCGCGATTTTGCTCGCGATTGCGGCCACGGCGACAGCCATCACGTGCACGGTCGATCAGCGACCGGCCGCGACGCTGCTCGTCCCCTACTTCCAGGTCGGCCGCAGCGGTTTGGACGCGCTCGACACGATCGTGACGATCGGCAACGCCTCCTCGGCGCCCATGATCGCCCACGTCAACGTGTATGACCGCTTCTCCAGACTGCGGCTGGACTTCAACATCGCGCTCAGCGGTTTCGACGTTCAGGCGTTTCGTATGTCGGACATCATCACCGGAACTCTGACCAACACCCCGACGGACCTCGATGGAGTTCCGACGGGCGACGTGTGTCAGCGTGTCGATCCGCCGGTTTTCCCGAGTTCCGACGGCTACATTCGCGTGAA
>JBDTXY010000044.1:0-12392 GCA_040005945.1 Acidobacteriota bacterium | reverse complement strand
CAGCGCACGCCCCTGTGGCGCGAGCTGATCGGTTCCTCGGGAATCTCCAGGAGCGAGAGCGCCTCCGTGATCGACACGCGCGATTTTCCCAGGGAGGAAGCGATCTGCTGCTGCGTGTAGCCGTGGCGGTCGGCTAAGACCGAGTAGCCCATGGCCTCCTCGAAGGGATGGAGGTCCCGGCGGTGGAGGTTCTCGATCAGCGCGATCTCCATCACCTCGTTGTCGGGCACGTCGAGCTCGATGCAGGGCACCTCGGTCAGCCCCGCCTCGAGGGCCGCCCGGAAGCGACGCTCCCCCGCGATGATGCGGAAGCGTCCGTCTTCCAATGGCCGGACCAAGAGAGGCTCCAGGACGCCCTTGGCCTCGATGGAGAGGATCAGCTCCGAGAGGTCCCCCACGCTGCGGCGGGGCTGATCCGGGTTGGTCTCGATCTCGTCGATCGGGATGAGGCGCCCCAGCGAGGCGCCGAAGCGCTCCGAGAGCGAATCGACGAAGTGCGAATCGTGCTGCATGCGGGATTCCATGGGCAGACCGCGGCGCTTAGACACGAGAGAGCACCTCCTCGGAGAGAGAGTAATACTCGGCCGCGCCCGACGAGCGCGGGGCAAACGTGAAAATCGACTCCCGGTGGGCGGGACTCTCCTCCAGCCGCACGCTCTTGGAGATCGTCGTCTTGAAGACCTTGTTGCCGAAGACCGAGGCGATCTGGTCGTAGACGTCCTTGCCGATCACGGTCCGCTTGTCGTGGAGCGTGATGACGACGCCCAGGATGCGCAGGTTGGGATTGGGCCGCGCCTTGATCTTGTCGATGGTCTCCAGCAGATCGTCGGTGCCCTCCAGAGCGAAGTAGGAGGACTGGATCGGGATCAGGATGTGCGAGGAAGCGACCATGGCGTTGACCGTGATCATGCCCAGGGTGGGCGGGGTGTCGATCAGGATCGTGTCGTAGAGCGCGCGCACGCCGTCGATCTTGTCGCGGAGGCGAAAGTGGCCGTCGATCTCGCCCAGCAGCTTGGATTCGATCTTGGCCAGCGAGATGCGGGCCGGGGCGATGTCCAGGTGCTCCAGGCCCGAGGGGCGGATGATGTCCTGGATCTGCACCGCGGGATCCCCGAGCACGTCGAACATGGACTTCTCGACCGAGCGCCGGTCCACGTAGGACATGGTGCTGTTGCCCTGGGGATCCAAGTCGATGAGAAGGGTCTTCATCCCCTTCTGGGCCATCGCCGCTGCGAGGTTGATGGCCGTGGTGGTCTTCCCGACTCCGCCCTTCTGATTGGTAATCGAGATGATCACGAATTCGGAGTATAGCTGTCTGACCCCCGCGGTCTACATGCGGTACTTGCCGAGCTCGTCGGGGCTGGCTTCTTCGAGCCACTTGCGGAGGCGGTCCGGATCCTGGTCCGAGCCTTCGATGCGCAGGCTGCGGCTCTTCTCCAGCACCAGCTCTTCCACGAAGATCTCGGCGTTGGACCGGAGCGCCAGAGCGATCGCGTCGCTGGGCCGGCTGTCCACCGAGAGTGTGGCGCCCCCGCGGATCAGATGGATCCGGGCGAAGAACGTGTTTTCACGCAGCTCGTTGATGACGACGCGCTCGACCCGGGTGTCGAGCTCCGTGAGGAGGTTCTTGAGCAGGTCGTGCGTCATGGGGCGAGGGGTGGCGACCTTCTCCATCTCGAGGGCGATCGCGTTGGCCTCGAAGATCCCGACCCAGATCGGCAGGAACAACCCGTTTTCCAGGTCGCGCAGGATGACGACCGGCATGTTGGACACCGGGTCCATCAACAGTCCCTTGATTTCCATTTTGACCATGGTGGGCTCCCCTGTGGTTAGGCCGCGAGCGTCCCGATCAATGAGTTGGCCAGCCCTCGCGTCACCCGCGCCCGGACGTAGCGGCCGGGCTCGGCTCCCCCGTCCGCTTCGCCCTCCAGATGGAGAACGCGGTTGCACGGGGTCCGCCCGGTGGGCTGGCCGCGCCGGTCGGTGCGCTCGATCAAGACCTCGAACTCGCGGCCGACCAGGGTGGAGTTGAGCCGTTCCTGGAGGCCGGACTGGAGCTCCAGGAGCCGGGCCAGACGCTGCGCCGAAACCTCGTCGGACACCTCGCTGTCGCTCCCCCACCGCGCCGCCGCCGTGCCGGGCCGCGGGGAGTAGCGGAAGCCGAACAGGCTGCCGAACCCGACGTCCCGAATCAGCGCGAGCGTCTGGTCGAAATCCTCCTCCGACTCCCCCGGGAACCCCACGATGAAGTCCGACGAGATTGCGATCCCAGGCACGGAGCGCCGCACGCGGGCGACAGTTTCCCGGTACTCCCGCGCCGTGTACCGGCGCTTCATGCGCCCGAGGACCCGGTCCGAGCCGGACTGGGCCGGCAGGTGGAGGTAGGGAGCGATGATCGCGTTTTCGGAAAGGGCCGCGACCAGATCGTCGTCGACGAACCGGGGGTGGGAGGTTAGGAAGCGCAGGCGCCGGATCCCCTCCACCCGGGAAGACCGTCGCAGCAGCTCTCCCAGGCCAAAGCCCTCTTCGGGGTCCCGGTATGCGTTGACGGTCTGCCCCAGAAGCGTTACCTCCGTGAAGCCGCGGGAGGCCAGATGGCCGATCTCCTGGACGATCTCCGAGGACCTTCGGCTGCGCTCGCGGCCCCGCGTGAAGGGGACGATGCAAAACGTGCAGAACTGATCGCAGCCTTCGATCACGGTCACGTAGGCCTGAAAGACGGAGCTGCGGGAGATCTGCCGGAACTGGTAGGCGGGCTCCTCTTGCGGGAATTGCAGGGCCAGGGCCTGGCGGCGGTCGCGCCGCGCGTCCCGGACCATCTGGCCGATCTTCTCGACCTGGCCCGTCCCCGCCACGAAGTCGACCCACGGCGCCCTCTCCAGGATCTCCTCGCCGCTGACCTGCGCCACGCAGCCGGTCACACCCACGATCAGATCGGGGTGATCGCGTTTGCGCATCGCCAACACGCCCAGCTCGCTGAACACCTTGGCTTGCGCCTTCTCGCGCACCGCGCAGGTGTTCAGGAGGACGACGCCCGGCAGCTCGCCTTCGCCGCAGCGGCGCAGGCCGGAAGACACCAGCTGTCCGGCCATGCGTTCTCCGTCGAGCACGTTCATCTGGCAGCCCCAGGTCTGCACCTCGAAGGCTTCGGGATGCATGGGCCAGGCTTCCGGGTTCCCGCCGGCAGGGGTCGTGGGAGCCTCGCTCATTCCCGGATCCATCCAGGAAAGGCGCCCGCCTTTCGGGCCTTCTCGGGCAGGTCGGCCAAGTCCTTCTCGGCCGCCTCCTGCTCGCGCTTGGCGTTCTCCAGCTGTTCGCGCGCCTTGTCCCAATTCGGCTTGATCACGCGATCGCGATACTGCCCATCGTCCCAGGCGTAGAACTCGGTCTCGAGCTTCTTGACCGCGGCGTCCAATTCGGCCACCTTGGCCTTGGCGTCGGCGACCCGCTGGCGCGCGGTCTGGGCGATCTGACGCCATTGCGCTTCCGATGCCTGGGGCGCATCCGCGGTGCCCGGCGAAGGCTCCGGAGCCGCGGCCGCCGGCGCGAGGGCAGGCGTGGCCGCCGGCTTGGCCTTCGCGACCTTGCTTGTCGAGACGCGGCCCTTTTCGGTGGCCTTGACCAGCGAGTTGTTGTCGATCGTCAGCCCGCTCTTCTCGCGCGAGGGGTTCTCCCCTCGCTCGTTGGTCGTCTTGGCTGCGTGCACCACGTCGGCCAGACTTTGTCCGCCGTCGGACGGAGGGACCGGCGTCGTGCGCGGACGGCCGAACCCTCCGCTCAAGCGCGCCGCCACGGGCGTGCGGGTGGGCGCGGGCTGCGCCAGCCCGGCGGCGGCCCCGAGGAGCAGCCCGCAGGCCGTGATCCCGGGCTTCATGGCGCCTTGGTTCCGGCCCGCCCGTAGTCGTCTTCCAACCGGACGACGTCGTCGAGCTGCGGTGTGGAGACTTCCACGATTGTGCAGGGCATGTCGGCGCGCATCCGGTGGCGCGCGCCCGGGCGGATGCGGTGGCTCTGGCCGGGACCCAACAGGATCTCCTGCATCGCCCCGTCGATCTCCACCTGCAGTCGCATCTGGCCCTCCAGGACGAAGATCGTCTCGTCCTTGCGCTCATGGTACTGCAGCGAGAGGCAATGGCCCGCGTTGAGGTGCAGGATCTTGCCGGCGTACAGCTCGTTCTCGGCGAAAATGACTTCGCGTCCCCAGGGCTTGGGCACCGTTCTCATCGCGCGAATTCTCCTCCCGCTTTCCTCACGCGGCGCCACCGAATATTCGCTCGACTTCCGCGGCATCCGAGGCCTCCAGCGCCGCCTCGGCCAGGACGCGCGCCTGCGAAGCGTCGATGCCGCAGAGATGGTCCTTGACCCGGGGGATCGCGACGGGGGTAGCCGACAAGTCCCGGATGCCCAGGCCGACCAAGACGGCGGCGCCCAGCGGGTCGCCCGCAAGCTCGCCGCAGACGGCCACCGGCTTGTTGGCGGCCGCGCCGGCCTCGACGACCATCCGGATCATCCGCAGGATCGCGGGGTGCAGGGGCCGGTACAGCGCCGAGACGTCCGGGTTGGCCCGATCCACGGCCAGGCCGTACTGCGCGAGATCATTGGTGCCGATCGAAAAGAAATCCGTTTGCGCCGCGAGGCGGTCGGCCAGCAGAGCGGCCGAAGGGACCTCGACCATGATGCCCATGGCCGGAGGCCGCGCGAGCCCGACCTTCCGCGCGGTCTGTCGCAGCATCTCCCGGGCTGCCGAGACTTCCGACAGCGACGTGACCATGGGCAGCAGGATCTTGAGCTCTCCGCGCCGCGACGCCAGGCAGAGCGCGGTGAGCTGCTCCTCGAACAGATCCGGATGAGCCAGACAGTAGCGGAGGCCGCGCAGGCCCAGGGCCGGGTTCTCGCCCGGTGCAGGCTCGATGCCTTTCTCGCCGCCCAGGTCGTACGTGCGCACGACCACCGGGTGCGGCGCGGCCGCCGCCACGAGGATCTCGTAGGCCTCCCGCTGCTCCTCGACTCCCGGTGAGCGCGGCAGCGCGCGCAGGTAGAGGAACTCGGATCGGAAGAGGCCGATTCCCTCGGCGCGGTACCGCTCCAGCGCCGGAATCTCCTCGGGCAACTCCAGGTTAGCCCGCACGGCGATGCGCTCCCCGTCGCGCGTGACGGCAGCCTTGCCGGTGCGGCCGCGCATGCGCCGGGCCTGCTCCCGGGATGCGCGGACGCGCAGGAGGGTCGACCGGATGCGGTCGCGGGAGGGATGGATCTCGACGACGCCCCGGTCCCCGTCGACGATGATCGGACGCTCGGGAACGACGGCCTCGCACAGGCCCGTGATGCCGACCACCGCCGGAAGCCCGAAGGATCTCGCGATGATCGACGAATGGGACGTGGGTCCGCCCCGCTCCAGGGCCAGCCCGCGTACCCTTCGGGGATCCAGCCGGGCGGCGTCCACCGGCGATAGCTCGTCAGCCACCAGGATCGAGTCGCGCGGCAGCTGCCCGGGACCCGGACGCAGACCTCCCGACAATTGCGACAAGAGCTCCCGTCCGACGTCTGAGATGTCGGCCTCGCGCTCCCGCATCGCGGCCGAGTCCGCGGCGGCCAGGCGCTGGCCCAGCTCCCGGGTGATCTCCGCCAGCGCCCATTCGGCGTTGACGCGGTCGCGTTCGATGCGCCCGACGATCGCGCCGACGTAGGTCTCGTCGGTCGCGATCAGCCCGTGCGCCTCCAGGATCGCGGCCAGCTCCGCGCCGATCGCGCCCTTGGCTTCCCGGGAGTGGCGCGCGAAATTCGCCGCCGCCTCGCCCGCCGCCCGGCGCAGCCGGCGCACCTCGGTTTGGATCTCGTCGGGCGAGACCGCCCGGCGAAACGCGGGCAGGCCCCCGAACCGGATGATCACGGCCCGGCCCACGGCGATTCCGGGAGAGACCGAGAGGCCCTGGAGCATGGGTAGAGAATTGTGAGTTGTGAGTTGTGAATTGTGAATGGAGCGGAGAGGTATCAGTCGGAAGCGTTATTCACAATTCACGATTCACCATTCACAATTTCTTCCTCTCATTCTTCCTCGTCGAAGCTGCGGGCGATCAGGTCTTCGACGGCCGCAAACGCGTCCTTCTCATCCTCGCCCGAGACGGTCAGGGTGATGTGGGTGCCCTGGGAAGCCGCCAGCAGCAGGATTCCCAGGATGCTCTTGCCGTCGACCTCTTCCCCGTTCTTGCGGATCTTGACCTCCGACCGGAAGCGGCTGGCCGTCTGCACGAACTTGGCTGCGGCCCGGGCATGAAGCCCCAGCCGGTTGCGGATGGAAAGCTCGCGCTCGATCACGAGTCCTGTTTCTCGGCGACGACTTCCACCGCCGATTCCTCCGCCAGCAGGTCCGAGGCGACGTAGATCGACCGCTGGCCGCGGTCCTTGGCCACGTGGGCGACCTCGGTCACCGGGCGGCCGCTCTTCTGCAGGGACGCGCACTTCAAGACCATCGGGAGGTTGACACCCGTCACGATCTCGACGCGGTCTTTGACAAGGAACGGGAGCGTCAGGTTGGTGGGCGTGCCCCCGAACATGTCCGTCAGGATGATCGCGCCGTCGCCCTCATCGGCCTTGTCCAGACCCGCGCGGATCTTCTCCCGCGCGTTCTCGCCGGTCTCGCTCCACTCCAGGGAGACCGCCAGGATCCGGTCCAAGCCGGGCTGGATCGTCATGGCGGCGGCGCGCAGCTCTTCCGCGAGCCGGCCATGGGTGACGAGAAGCAGGCCAATCATGGGAAGGGGCGATTATCTCATTCGCGGGTGGCGTCCCGGTGCGAGACCCGGACCGGATATCCCCGGTCCTTGAGGAGGCGCGCCAGCTGCTCGGCCACGTAGACCGACCGGTGTTTGCCGCCGGTGCAGCCGATCCCGATCGACAGGTAGCTCTTGTGCTCGCGGTCGAAGCGCGGAAGCAGGTAATCCAGGAATTGCACCAGGCGCTCCAGAAACGCGGGCGTCTCCGGATCCGTCTCGATGTAGGCGGCCACGGCGGGATCGGTCCCGGTCTTCCCCTTGAGCTCGGGAACGAAGTGGGGATTGGCCAAGAAACGGACGTCGAAGAGCAAGTCGACGTCGTGCGGGATGCCGAACTTGTAGCCGAACGAGGTGGCGGAGACCACCATGCCCGAAGCCTCGGGATCTCCCACGAACGTCTTCTGGATGAAGGAGCGCAGCTCGTGGACCGTCATCGCGGACGTGTCCACGACGACGTCGGCCACCGCGCGGACCTCCTTCAACATCTCGCGCTCGCGCCGCAGCGCCTCCAGAAGCGAGACGTTTCCGGCCAGCGGATGCGGGCGCCGGGTCTCCGAGAACCGCCGGATCAGGGATTCTTCGGACGCGTCCAGGAACAGGAGCCGCGTCCCCGGCACGTGCTGCCGGAGGCGAGCCAGCATCTGGGGGAAACGCCCGGCGAAGTCGGGATTGCGCACGTCCAGGATGATGCCCACGCGCTTGGCGGAGATCTGATCCAGCAGCGGCTCCACCAACTCCAGCGGGAGGTTGTCGACGCAGAAGTAGCCCATGTCTTCCAGGCACTTGTTGACGTAGCTCTTGCCCGAGCCGGAGAGGCCCGTGACCACGACCAGGCTCTCGGGAACGGTCGGGAACGCGGCGGCAGCGGTGCTCACGGCTGGCGGGCGCCCTCGACCTCGGCGTTGCGGGCGATCTCCTCGTCCACCCGGCGGGCGAACTCCTTGGCGGCGTCGTAGCCCTGGGTCTTCAGGAGCTCGTTGCGCGCGGCGATCTCGATCAGCAGCGCGAGGTTGCGGCCGGAGGCCACGGGCAGCCGCAGCAGCGGCCGCTCGCGCTCCAGAATCAGGTACGTTTCCCCATCCAGTCCGAGGCGGTCGTATTTCTTGGCGGGATCCCAGCGCTGCAGCTCGATGACGAGCTCGATCGATTTGGAGCTCCGCACGGCCGAGACGCCGAACAGGTGCTTGATGTTGATGATCCCGATCCCGCGCAGCTCCATGTGATACCGGATCATCTCGGCCGCCCGGCCCACCAGGGCCCCGTTGGGGTAGCGCCGGATCTCCACGGCGTCGTCGGCGACCAAGCGGTGGCCGCGGTGCACCAGGTCGAGCGCGCACTCGCTCTTTCCGATGCCGGATTCGCCCAGGAGGAGCACGCCCATGCCGTACACGTCGACCAAGACGCCGTGGAGCGTGGTGGAAGGCGCCAGCTCGTCCTCCAGGACCCGCGTGATCGACTGGATGACCACCGAGGTGGTTCGGTCCGAGACCAGCAGCGGAATGCCCCTCAGCCGGCACTCGCGGGCGATGTCCTCGGGAGGCGCCTGCCCTTTCGTGATGACGAACGCGGCGATCGAGAGCGAGCAGATCGAGGCGATCCGCTCGCTGCGCACCTCCGCGGGCATCGTGTCGAGGTAATTGAGCTCGCTCTCGCCCAGGATCTGGATCCGGCCCGGCTTGATGTACGGGAGGAACCCCGCCAGCGCGAGGCCCGGCCGCTGGATGCGGCCCCACGAGATGGGCCGGGAAAAGCCGGCCTCCCCCGCCACCACCTTCAACTCGAGATCCGCCAGCGAAGGCGCCCGGAGAATCTCCGCCGTCAACGAGGCCGTCTTGATGGGCGGCTGCCTCCCGTTCACGACGGCACCGCCAGGCCGGCCTCGGCCTCGCGGATCACGGCGAGCAGACGCTCTTGCGAAGGGGCTTCCCGCAGACCCTCGACAACTCCGGGCACGCGCAGCAGACGGGAGACCCGAGCCAGCGCCTGGAGATGCGCGGCCGCTCCGTTGGCGGGCGAGACGACCAAGAAGATGAGGTCCACGGGCTTGCCGTCGGAGGCCCCGAAGTCCACGGGCGCCGCCGTTGAGGCGACCGCCACCGCGACCCGATCGATGTCGCCCAGCTTGCAGTGCGGGATCGCGATGCCGGCTCCGAGTCCTGTGCACCCCAGCTTCTCGCGGTCCAGCAGCCGCGCGGCCAGCTCGGCGGAGTCGGGGACCACTCCCTGCGCCGCCACGCGTTGCGAGAGCTCCTGGATGACCTGCTCGCGCGAGTGACCCGGAATCGCGCGAAACAGCAGGCGCGGGTCGATTTGATCGTCGCGGCGCGCCGCGGATGCGGCCGATCCCTCCAGCCGTCCGATCAGCATTCCGGCACGATCAGTCCGAGGTCTCCGTCCGCACGGCGGAAGAGGACCGAAATCCGGTCGGTGCCGGCATCCCGGAACACCAACACGCCCTGCGCCGAGGCTTCCAGCGCCAGCGCGGCCTCCTCCACACCCATGGGCTTGACCGCGCTCGCGAGCGTGCGGACGATCCGCGGGGAAGCGGGGACCGGCGCGGCCGCGGCGGCGGGAGCCCGCCAGCCCTTGGGCAGAAATCGGGTCCAGCCGCGGTGCTTGCGGTCGCGCCGCTTCTCGGAGTCCCGCATGGCCTGCGCATCGATCTTCTCGAAGGCCAGAGCCACGGCCGCCCTCGGATCTCCGGTCTCCTCCTGCGCCTTCCAGCGGCGGCGCCGGTATTTCGCGATGATCTCGGCTCCGAACCGGTGCTTCTCGTGGGAGAGGACCACGCGAACGTCGGCGGGTCCGCCCAGGTGCCGCTCCAGGCGTTGCGTCCGCTCCTCGGCCAGCTCCTTGACCGAGGCGGTGATCTCGAAGTTGCGTCCGGTGCATTCGACGGCCATGGCCCCTCCTAAAAGCTCTGTTTTCTTTGCGAGGACGAGGGGATGCGCAGCTCCTCCCGATACTTCGCCACCGTCCGGCGCGCGATCTGGATCCCCTCGGCCCGCAGCCGCTGCATGATCCGTGCGTCCGAGAAGGGCCGGCGCGCATCCTCCTCCGCAACGATGCGGGAGATCTTGTTCTTGATCGACAGGGACGAGACGTCGTCGCCGGAGGAGGAATCGATGCCGCTGTGGAAGAAATATTTCATCGGGAAGAGGCCGCGGGGCGTGTGCATGTACTTGTTCGACACGACGCGGGACACGGTGGACTCGTGCATGCCGATGTCGTTGGCGACCACGCGCAGCACCAGCGGGCGCAGATGCTCGATGCCGTGGTCCAGGAAGGCCCTCTGGTGGCGCACGATGGAATCTGCGACCTTGTAGATCGTGCGCTGCCTCTGATCCAGGCTCTTGATGAGCCAGACGGCCGAGCGCATTTTCTCGCGCAGGTAGTTGGCCGCCTCGGCCCCGATCGCTCCGTTGCCGCCCCGCAGGAGCTTGCGGTAGGCCCCCGAGATCCGGAGCTTGGGCAAGCCGTCCTCGGAGAGTTGAATCACGTATTCGTCGCCGATCTTGCGGACGAACACGTCGGGCTCGACGTAGATCGTTCGCTCGCTGGAATACTTGCGCCCGGGCTTGGGCTCCAGATTCTTGATGATCTCGACGGCCGCCTGGACCTCGGAGATTCCGACGCCGAGCGTCTTGGCCAGCGCGGTGAACTGGCGGTTGAGGAACTCGGCCCAGTGCTTCCGGATGATCGTCTCGATCATCTCGTTCTCGATCCCGAGGGTGCCCAACTGCAGCAAGAGACAGTCGGGCAGGTCGAACGCACAGACCCCCGGAGGATCGAAGGAGCGGACCAGCGCCATGGCCGTATCGACCTCGGCTTCGTTTTCGTAGTGCGCCCCCCGGATCTCGTCCCGCGAGACGCGCAGATACCCGTCTTCGTCGATGTTACCGATCAGGTAGGCCGCGATCTCGCGCACGGCGGGGCTGGCCTCGGACATCGAGAGCTGCCAGTTCAAGTGTTCGGGCAGACCCTCCGGCCGGGTCAGCACGTTCTCGAGCGAGTACTCCTCGGGCTCCTCCTGGTACTGGCGCGGGTTGTAGGCCGAATCCAGGTAGTCCGAGAAGTACGAGTCGAAGTCGATCTCCTCGAAGGAGTCCCGTTCCTTGTCGGCGGGAGGCGTCGTATCCACCGGCACGGCCGCCTCTTCGGGGGTGGACTCGGTTCGCTCGACCGGCTCCGCTTCCTCGTCCTGGTCCTCCAGGATCGGGTTCTCGACCATCTCCTGGGTCAAGACTTCCTGGAGCTCCAGCCGGGACATCTGCAGGAGCTTGATCGCCTGCTGCAGCGACGGTGTCATCACCAGTCGCTGCGAGAGCCGCAGGTTGAGCTTTTGTTCCAGAGCCATAGAGACGGCGCCTCAGTGGAGCCGGAAACCCTCTCCGAGATAGATTTTCTTTACGACGGCATCGCTGGACAGTTCAAGGGGTGTGCCGGCGCGCAATATCTCGCCATTGCTGATTATATAGGCGCGATCGACGATGCTCAAAGTCTCCCGGACGTTGTGGTCCGTGATGAGAACGCCGATCCCCGAAGAGGCCAGCCGGCGGACGATTTGCTGGAGATCCAGGACGGCGATCGGGTCGATCCCGGCGAAGGGCTCGTCCAAGAGCAGGAAGTATGGAGACAAGACGAGGCTGCGCGCGATCTCGACCCGGCGCCGCTCGCCGCCGGAGAGCGTGTAGGCCCGGTTGCCGCGCAGCCGTTCCAATCCGAATTCCGACAGCAACGCGTCGCAGCGGTCGGCCCGTTCCGAGCTCGGAAGCTCGAGCGTCTCCAGGATCGCGAAGAGGTTGTCTTCGACCGTCATCTTGCGGAAGACGGACGGCTCCTGGGGAAGGTAGGAGATGCCGGCCCGCGCGCGGCGAAACATCGGCAGCTCCGTCAGGTCGGATTCGCCCAGACGGACCAGCCCCGCGTCGGGGCGCACCAGGCCGACGACGATCGAAAAGGTCGTCGTCTTGCCGGCGCCATTGGGTCCCAGCAATCCCACGATCTCTCCGGCGGCGATCTCCATCGACACGTCGCGCACGACAGTCCTTCCCCCGTAGGCCTTGAAGAGGCCTTCGGCCGAGAGAACCGGCCGCTCCCCGGATCTGGAGACGCTGCTCAATTTTTTTCTGTCCGGTGAATCGTTTCGGTCTTGCCGCCTTCGGGAGCCGTGATCTGGACGCTACGCCCCCGGTCGGTGATCGTCAAGATGCCGCCGGCGACCTGGTTGCCCGTCGCGTCGACGACCCGCGCGGGTGAGCCCCAAAGCACGGTCTTTCCCTGCTTGGGATAGTCCAGGGCCTTTTCGGCGGTCGCGGAACGGCCGATCGTCCGATCGGCCATCTTCACGTCCCCGGTGATCTCGACGCAGTCCGCTCCCTGGTCCTTCGCCAGCCACGCCGTGGACTCTCCGCCGGTGGCGTGCCACCCGCCGCGCGTCACCGTGACGCCGCCTTCGAACCGGGCGCTCCGGTCCGTCTCGCGGTACAGCATGCGCTTGGCCAGGATCACCGAGGCCGCCTTGTCCTGGGCGGACGTCGGGCTCCCCTTCTCCTTGTCCTTCTCCTTGTCCTTGTCTTTCTCCTTGGGAGGGCTCATGACGGCGCGCACGTTCTGGAC
>JBDTXY010000043.1:0-12472 GCA_040005945.1 Acidobacteriota bacterium | reverse complement strand
CGAGTCCGGGCGAGCGAAACGACTTGCGTTGCGGGAGCTGGAGCGGAGCGAGGGGGCCAGGCGATCGGTCGAGCCCGCATCCGGGCGAGCCGATCGCCGGTGGCGTGAGCCAGGCCCACTCGCGCAGCGTAGGCGACGAGGTAGTATTCCTCCCCCCATGGCGACCGGAAAGTTTCTGTTCCGTCAGGTCGAGAAAGCGATCGAGGCGATCGAGCGCGCGGCCGACCCGTCCGCCACGATCATGCAGACGGCCGAGACCGTGATCGAGCAGTTCTCGGAAGTGCTGGGCATTCGCGGCGGCCGCCTCTACGAGCGCCGGGACGGAGGCTACGAGCTGGTCCGGACGTTCGGGGGCGTTCCCGCCGTCGCGCCCGGACTCTTCATCCCCGACGCGTACCCCCCGATCGAGCGCGTGGTGGACGAGGGCGTCACCGTCATGGACTTAGACGCCCCGGGCGTGGATCCCGAGCTGGAGCGCCGCCTGGGCGCCGAGCGGTTCGCGGCCATCGCCGTGGGCGAGGACGAGTACATCCTGTCGTTCTCGGTGGATCCGGGAGCGTCCGAAGACGACCTGGTGGCCTCCCTGGGCATTCTGCGTCTGGCGGTCGATCAGAAGCTCCGGCAGGACCGCTACGTCACCGCGCTCCAGGAGGCCCGGCGGATTCAGATGTCGATCCTGCCCAAACGGGCGCTGCGCCGCGGCTCGCTGGAGGTGGCCGGGTTCACCACGCCCGCGGAGCTGGTGGGCGGCGACTATTTCGACTTCATCCCGGTCTCCGACCGCATCCTGGGGCTAGCGATTGCCGACGCGTCCGGCCACGGGCTGCCGGCCGCGCTGCAGGTGCGCGACGTGTACACCGGCCTGCGCATGGCGGTGGAGCGCGATTTCAAGATCGTGCGCACGGTCGAGCGGCTGAATCGAATCATCCACGAGTCGCGCCTGACGACGCGCTTCGTGTCCCTGTTCTACGGGGAGGTCGAGGACGACGGGAGTCTGATGTACGTCAACGCGGGCCATCCGCATCCGATGCACTTTCACGGGTCCAGCGTCACGCCGCTCATCCAGACCGGCGTGGTCCTGGGGCCCACGGCCAACGCGACGTACACCCGGGGATACCGGCGGATCGAGCCCGGCGACGCGGTGCTCCTCTATACGGACGGCATGATCGAGGCCCACGGAAAAGACGGTGCGGAGTTCGGGATCGGGCGTCTCACGCGCGCATACCTGGAGCTGCGCGATCTGCCGTGCGACGAGATCGCCCGCGAGCTGATTCGCCGGGTCAGCGAATACGCCGGCTGCGGCGTACCGGAAGACGACATGACCGTAGTCGTCCTGAAGCGCCACCTCCCGCAGGCCCCCGGAACCGAGGAGCGCCGCACGGCCGGCTCGGCCGCCGTGCCGAACACGGCTGAGGGCGCCTGACGGGCTCTGAGCGCCGACGTCAGGCCTTGTGCGCGGTGCGGAAGAACTCGGCCGTCGCCTTGAGTCCCTGCTCGAGCTTCGTGTAGCCGGACAGGTTGAACTCGCGCTGCACCAGGCTGCCGTCCAGGACGCTCCGGCGCTGTTCCCCCGGAGGCAGCGCCACGTGCTCGGGTTTTCCGGAATAGGCCAGCTCGCCGGCCAATCTTTGGAAGAGGCGGTTGACCGAGGTCTCGACCCCGGTTCCCAGGTTCCACGTGCCGCTGCCGCCCTGCTCCACGCCGCGCGCCGCGGCGTCGACCAAATCGCCCACGAAGACGTAGTCGCGCGTTTGCTCGCCGTCGCCCCGAATCTTCGGTGTCTTCCCGGCGAGGATCGCCTCCGCGAAGATCGCCACCACGCCGGCCTCGCCCGTTCCGTCTTGCCAGGGGCCGTAGACGTTGGCGTAGCGGAAGACCTGCGTCTCGAAGCCGTGGATCTCGCGGTAGTAGTAGAGGTACTTCTCGATCGCCAGCTTGGCGCACCCGTAGGGCGAGACGGGATTGGTCGCGTGATCCTCGGTCGCGGGCCGGCCGCCTTCGGGCTCGCCGTAGAGGGCGCCCCCGGTGGAGGCGAAGAGGATGCGGCGCACGGCGGCGCGGCGGCAGGCCTCGAAGAGCTTGAGGCTGCCGATGATGTTGGCGCGCGCGTCGCCGACGGGGTCCGAGACGCTATGGCGCAGGTCGATGTGCGCGGCATGATGAGAGACGAAGGCGATCCGCTCCTCGCGCAGGAGCGGCTCGAGGTCCGCCTCGGCGATGTCGGCCCGAACGAAACGCGCCGAACGGGGAAGCCGTTCCCGGCGGCCCGAGGAGAGATCGTCGACGATGACGACATGGTGGCCGTCGGCGAGGTGACGCTTGGCCATGTGGGAGCCGATAAACCCCGCGCCCCCGGTGACCAGGATGTTCATAGAATCCTTTCTCGATGCCCGTAAGAGTCCGACCATGATAACGAACAATCGGCCGGATCCGCGCCTTGCCTTCGACCCGGAGGCGCTGCGCCTGGAGGAGCCGCCGCGCGAGTTCTACCGGAGGGGCACGGTGCGTGTGGCCCGGAGCCTCCTGGGAATGTGGCTGGCACGCCGCCATCGCGGGCGCTGGTACGGTGGGCGGATCGTGGAGACGGAAGCCTATCTTGGAGCCGCGGATCGCGCCGCGCACTCCTGGTCCAACCGGCGGACTCCGCGCGTGGAGCCGATGTACGCCGACGGCGGACACCTCTACGTCTTCCTGGTCTACGGCATGCACTGCTGCGCCAACGTCGTCACGCGGCGCGCGGGAATCCCCGAAGCCGTCCTGCTGCGCGCCGCGGAAGGCCCGGCGCCGGCGTCATCGCGGCTCATGTCGGGGCCCGGCAAGCTCTGCGCGGCGCTGGGCATCACGACCGCGGACAGCGGCGCGGACCTGCTCGACCACGGCGCGATCCGGCTGCTGCGCGCGAGGCGGCGGCGGATCGAGATCGGCGTGTCGCCGCGCATCGGCGTGGACTACGCGGCCGAGGCGGCGGGTTGGCCGCTGCGCTTCTTCGATCGGGGCTCGGCGGCGGTGTCGGGGCGGCGGTCGGCGGGAGGGCGGCGCCAACCGCCGTCAATGCGGCAGTAGCGGCAGCTGCCCGGGCCCCGGCTCCGTGGTCGTCACGACGGCGTTTTTCCCGCCGCGCTTGGCGCGGTAGAGCGCCGCGTCGGCTTTCTCGACCAAGTCCATCTTCTCGACCGCGTCTTCGGGATAGGTCGCGACACCGATCGAGACGGTCGCCCGCAGCATCTGACCGGTGTCGGGCATGCGAAACAGGCGCTCATCGACCCGGCGGCGCACGCGCTCGGCCACCAGGACGGCCTCGCTCGGCGGGGTCTCCGGCAGCACCACCGCGAACTCGTCGCCGCCGTAGCGCGCCAAGAGGTCCATGGCGCCGCGGACCTCGTTGCGGATCTCGGCCACGATGCCCTGGAGGATCGCGTCCCCGACGGGATGCCCGAAGCGGTCGTTGATCGACTTGAAGTCGTCGATGTCGAGCATCATCACGGTCAGGGGCCGGCCCAGCCGCTCGGCGCGTCCCAGCTCGCGATGGAGGACCTCCTGAAAATGGCGATGGTTGTACGCGCCCGTCAAGGAGTCCCGAATCGACTGCTCGCGAGCCTCGTCGTAGGAGCGGGCGCTCTCGATCGCGGTGACCGCCTGGTTGGCGAAGATCTCCAGCGAGCGGATCGTCTCGAGCGTGGGCGACTTTCCGTTGTGGGGCTCCTCCACGGAAAGGCAGCCCAGCAGACGGTCCTCGGAATAGAGGGGAATCCAGAGGAGCTCGTCGGGTTGCCAACCGTCCTCGCCCGCGGTCAGCACGCGCCGCGATGCGGCCACGCCCGAAATCCCGCTGGCGGGCTCCGAGTGCTCGCGCACGTGATACGACTTGGAGACCCGATGGCGCTCGGTCCAGTGGCGGGTGATCTCGGGCGCCGGAACGGTTTGTCCGTGCATCTGCGCCCAGCGATCGTCCAGCCCGAAGTGCGCTCGCGGGGAAAAGACGTTTTCTTCCCGGTCATAAAGGGACAGCACGACGGCCCGGAAGCCCAGACTCTTGGCCACCGCCGAGGCGATCGACTGAAAGAGGTCGTCCAGGGTCCGATTGCGCTTGAGGTCGTTGGAGATCTCCAGGATCGAGTTGAGCGTCTCGGCTCGCTCGCGGTTGCGCTCCGAGAGCTCCTCAATCTGCGCGCGAATCGATCGGTCCTGGAGCACCAAGGCGATGTGATCGGCGATCGTGCGGAGCGAGGCGAGCGCTTCCTGGCCGTGGAGCTCGGGGGACGCGCTCTCCACGACCAGGAGGCCGGAGTGCATCTCGAAGGTCGAGAGTCGGATGCGCGCCTGATAGATCCCGTCCGGGGCCAGCGCCAGCTCGCGGCTCAAACCGGAGGAGAGCTCCGCGGTGTCGGTAGCGTGGTCGACCGACCGTTCGTCCAGCCGGTGGCGCCGGGCCCAGTCCACGATCTCGCGGCGCGAGGCCGAGACCCGCGATGAGCGATGGACCGCGAACTGCTCCTCGGCGCCCTCCAGCCATTCGATGATGGCCATCGCGCTGACCGGCAGCAGCCGCCCGATGGCCTCGAAGACGCGCTCGTATCGGTCCACGCGCGCGCTGACGCCGAACGTGTTGGAGATGTCCCGCATCGCGTCGAGCTCGCGATTCTGACGGGAGACCTCTTCCACGCGGCGTTCCATCGAGGAGAGGTTCCGCATGACGAACGAGGCCAGGACGACCGGGAAGAAGCCCAGGAGCATGCCGGCCACTCCGTACGGCGTGTAGATCAGAACCTCCAGGATGACGATCGGGGCCAGAAGCAGCAGCGCGACCAGCTGGAACAGGGCGATCTCGAAGAGGCGCTCCCGGGGAGCGATCGCGCCGAGCTCGAGATACGCGAAGACCAGCGCGGTGTTGACGAAGAAGAAGACCAGCAGCGCGGCGGTAGCCAGCGCGGCCACGGTCACCCAGCCGCTGCCGTCGGCGTGCAGCGCGCGGCAGAACAGCGCCGCCGCGCCGTAGGAAATCGCCAGTTGCGCCAGATCGAAGGCGTTGGACAGCGTCAACCGGCGCGTCTTGGCGATGAGTTTCGCGAGGCTATCGGCGACGACGCAAATCAGGATCGCGGCGCCGGGGGAGTTGAGCACCAGGATCGCCGGGATCATCGCCGCGGCTTCGACCCCCACGAAGTTCCCGGCGTACCGGACTCGAAGGCGGAACGCGAGCACCGCCAACGCCGTGAAGAAGAGGATCTCCGGCCAGCGCTGCCAGGGGATGTCGGTCGACAGCGCCGCCAGCAACGCCGCGGTCGCCGCGCACACCGCCGCCTGCAATCCCCGGAAGGGGCCGATCCGACGCGGCGTGGCCGCCGTGTTCAGTGGCGTTCCTTCCAGCGGATGACCCCGTCCCTGAGGAACTTGTGGAAGATCATGAGAACTTCCAGCTCCTTCATCGGCGAGATCTTCATGATGGATTTGACGTCCCACTGGCCGTTGATCCGCGACAAAACGAAGCCCTCGTGGGGCGAGAACGCACGGTCCGTCAGATTCTGGAGGGGGATCGCGATCTCCGGGACCTTTTCTCCGGAAACGCCGTCGCCGTGGAGGTTCGCCTTGATCTCCCGCTCCGCTTCCCGGATGGCTTCGGCGGCGCGTCCGTCGGCGGGATCCAGCTCATGCGCGACCTTGAACATGCGGTAGGCCGCCTGGGGGTCGTCCTTGATCTGGGCGCGGCCGCGTTGCAGGAAATGCTCGATCTCGCTGCCCGCCGCCGCGAAGGCGACGTACTCCTTGCGCGGCCGGCTCTCGAGCAGCCGCATGTTGTTGGTCCGCAGCCCCTCCGAGATCAACTTGGAGACGGTGAACTCGGCGTTGTGGGTCTGCAGGGCAATTTCTTCGATCGTCCGCTGGCCGTCGATGTAGGGCACCACCAGCTTCTCGCGGTCGGCCAGCTTGTCCATGTCGAGCGCGCGGATGATCTCGGGCACCACGGTCGAGTCGGGCACGCGCTGCCGGATCACCTGCCACTCGTCGTAGCGCCGCATTCCCTCCATGATGATTCCCGTGACGTCCAGGGCCAGCGGGACCATTTTTTGATCGGGCATTTGGCCGTCGATGAACTCGAAGTCGCCCTCGGTCCACAGGAAGATGTCGTAAATGGACTCCTCGGCCTTCTTCCTCATGAGGCGCAGGAGATCGGCCTCGGCGATGGCGTTGATCATGACCAGGATTTTTCCCAGGAGGATCTGGGACTCTTCCTGAACCTCCATCGCCATCTTGAGCTCTTCCTCCGTGATGTACCCGTGGGACACCAGGAAGTGCCCCAGATACTCCCGCTCCGAGGAGGAGGAGGTCGAAGCGATCCGACCATCCTGAAAATAGATGCGCTTTTCGACTCCGTGGCCGTCGATCAGGAGGGTTCCTGTCTTCGAGCCGAGCGAAAGCCACTGCAGCAGCTCCCCGAGCTGCATCGTCTTGAGATTCCCGGTGATTCCCACCTATGGTTCTCGAAGACGCTATTTTAGCCGAAAACGTTGCAGATCAAAGAGATAGTCGGCCCCGGCGTGCGGAGATCAGCGCCGGTTCGCCTTCCGAATCAGTCCATGGGCGGGTTGTACGACGCGATTCCCGTCACGGCTTCGCCGATGATCAGGGTGTGAATGTCGTGGGTGCCTTCGTAGGTGTAGACGCTCTCGATGTTGGCGAGGTGGCGGAAGACCGGGTACTCGTTGACGACCCCGTTGGCGCCAAGCGTCTCGCGGGCGAGCTTGGCGCACTCGCGGGCCACCCAGACGTTGTTGCGCTTGGCCATCGAGACGTGGTGCGCCTTCATGGTCTTGTCGTCTTTCATCCGGCCCAGCCGCCAGGCCAGCAACTGGCCCTTGGTGATCTCGGTGATCATCCAGGCCAGCCGCTCCTGCACCAGCTGATGCGCCGCGATCGGCCGATCCATCCACTGCTTGCGGCTCTTGGCGTAGTCCAGGGCCGCGCGGTAGGTCGCCATGGCGCTCCCGATGGCGCCCCAGGCGATGCCGTAGCGGGCCTGCGTCAGACACGAGAGAGGTCCCTTGAGGCCTTCGACGCCGGGGAGGATGTTTTCGGCCGGGATGCGGCAGTCTTCGAAGGCGAGCTGCGAGGTCACCGAAGCCCGCAGGGACATCTTGCCTTTGTGCTCAAACGTGGAAAAGCCTTTGGTTCCCCTCTCGACTAAGAACCCGCGGACCACGCCGTCCAGCTTGGCCCACACGAGCGCGACGTCGGCGATCGAGCCGCTGGTGATCCAGGCCTTCGCGCCGTTCAAGACGTACGAATCGCCGTCTTTCTTGGCGGTGGTGCGCATGCCCGCGGGGTTCGAACCGAAGTCCGGCTCGGTCAAGCCGAAGCAGCCCAGGGCCTGCGCGCTGGCGAGCTTGGGGATCCACTTGTCCTTCTGCTCCTTGGAGCCGAAGGCGTAGATCGGATACATCACCAGGGCGGATTGGACCGAGACGAATGAGCGCAGGCCCGAATCGCCCCGCTCGAGCTCCTGCATGATCAGGCCGTACGAGATGTTGTCCAGGCCGGGGAGGCCGTAGTCGGAGATGGTCGAGCCGAACAGGTGCATCTGGGCCATCTCCGGAACCAGCTCCTTGGGGAACCGGCCCTCCCAGGCGGCCTCTTCAATGATTGGCAGGACCTTGTCGTCGACCCAGGACCCCACGGTGTCGCGGACCAGGCATTGCTCTTCGGTCAGAAGCCCGTCGATGTCGAGGTAGTCCACACTGGATGCCAAGCTGGTTCCTCCCGCAAAGGTCGAGATCGTATCCCGGCGGGCGCTCCGGCACCAAGGGCCGTCCGGGTTAGACTCGGGCAGGCCATGAGCGCATTTTTGGGCGGGTCCGCCTATGCGATGGTCCGCGACGTCGCGGAGGGCTACATCATCGCGACGGAGCTGACGTTCAAGAAGTTCGTGGCGGCCGATTTCGCGAGCTTTCTCTTCGAGGCGGACAAGCTGCTGAGGGAGTTCCGGGGGACGGTCATCCCGGCGGGAGAGATCGAAGCCACCCAGAAACGGCAGCGCCGCATCCAGCGGCTCCAGCTGGCGATGACGATCGCCAATTCCACCAAGGCGAGGCTGCGCTAGGGCTCCACCGACGGCCACGATGAAGGTCCGACGCCTCTGGACCATCTGGGATCGCCTGTTTCCGGGGCCTCGCATGCGGCGAGCCTGGAACCGGCGGGCTCGCGAGGACTCCCATCACTTCATCGCCTGCGGCCACTCCGATTCGAGCGAGGAGTTCTGGGCCTCGGGTCGGAGAGACCTGGAGGGAGCGGTGCTGCGGGACGTCGTCCTCGGGCCCGGCGTGCAGGCACTGGAGATCGGGTGCGGCGTCGGGAGGCTCCTGCGGCCGCTGGCGACCCGGGTCGCGATGGCCTGGGGCGTCGACATCTCCGAAGAGATGGTGGCGCAGGCCAAGCGGGCCCTGGAGGGAGTCCCCCATGTCGTGGTCTCGCTGACCGACGGGACGCTCGCGGACTTTTCCGACGCGACCCTGGACCTGGTCTACTCGTTCATCGTCTTCCAGCACATTTCCGCCAAGCGCAGCGTGTCCGCGTACATCCGCGAAGCCGCGCGGGTCCTGAAGGCCGGCGGCGTCTTTCGCTTCCAGGTCGACGGACGGCCACGCAGGAAGTTGGCCCCCGTGGACACATGGCGCGGCGTCTGGTACACCCCCCGGGAGCTGCGCCGGGAGGTGGCTTCGCATGACTTCGAGGTGCTCGACCTCTGGGGGGAAGGAACGCATTATTTCTGGGTCACGGCGATTCGGCGGCCGGAACCGGGCCGTCCGGCCTCGGCGAACGTTCGCGTCTGCCGAAGGGAGTGGGATCGCCCGGCGTTGGAAGTCTTGTTGGCTCGGCTGGGGCTCGAGGGCCTTTCGCACGCCGATGCCGTGCTGCGAGGCGATCGGTCTCTGCGGGAGCTCGCCCAGGGATTCCTGGAGGAAGATCTTTCCCAATCGTCCGACGGGGATCAGTACGTGAGGCGCGCCTACGAAGTCATCCTGGGGAGGGAACCGGATGCAGAGGGTCTCTCCTTCTACCGCGACGAGATCGCGAAGAAGATCCCGCGCGAAAACACGTTGGATTGTTTGCTCTCCTCCGTCGAGCTTGAGGACAAGTTGCGACCGTTCCTCCCGGCGCGGCCGTCCTGACCGGAAACGAGGCTCGCGTGCCGGATGACTGCGTCGGGAAGCCTCCGCGCTCCGGCGCCGCGTGGGCCGCGGCCTTCTTCGTCGCGGCGACGGTGCTGATGACATGGCCTCAGGCCGCGCACCTCAACGACCGGTTGAACGACCTCTGGGACGCGAAGCAGAACGCGTGGATCCTGCATTGGGATTTCATCCAGACCTTCCGGGACCCGGGCCGCCTCTTCCAGGCGCCAATCCTGCACCCGGCCCGTTATGCCCTCGCGTTCTCGGAGAGCCTCTACGGCGCCGCGGTGTTCGGGTTTCCGTTGCTGGCCGCGGGCGCTCCGATCCTGGTCAACTACAACGTCGTCTTCCTCCTGGGGATGGCCTTTTCGGCGTGGTCCGCGTGGTTACTGGCGCGGTACGTCACGGGCGATGGAGCCGCTTCGCTTTTGGCCGGCCTGGTCTACGCGTTCGTGCCCTGGCGGTTCGCCCAGCTCCCGCACATCAACATGCAGTGGGGCGGCTTCCTGTGCCTGCTCATGCTCTGCCTCCTCCGGTATCTGGACGCGGGGCGCGGGCGCGATCTCGTGCTGTTCGCCCTCTGCTTTGCGGGCAATCTGCTCGCGACGCTCCACTACGGACTCTTCGCCGTCTTCCTGGTCGGCGCCACGTTGATTTTCGGGGCGTTTGGGGGAGGTCCGGAGCGGTTCCGTCGTTTTGGGATGGTGTTGGCGGCTGTCGGCGCGGCCGTCCTGGTTTGCGCGCCGTTCCTGCTGCCGTATGCGGCGGCGGAGAAGCTGTATGGCATGCGCCGGCGCATCGAGGAGATGGAAACGTTCTCCGCCCGACTCCGCGACTTTCTCTCCGCGGGATCTCGCAACCGTCTGTATGGCGCGCGGACGCTCCGCTGGTCGCGAGCCGAGGGGGATCTCTTCCCGGGTCTGCTCCCGATGGGCCTCGCGATCGCGGCCATTCTGGGGTTGCGCAGGATGCGCTCGGAAGGGGCGAGCCCTGCGCCCCCCGTCTCACCCGTACGCCGGCGCGCGGCGCGGGGACTGGACGTTCTGGGCGCGCTCTGCGCGGCCGCCGCCGTGGCGGGGTTCCGCGGCATGGGAGGCTTCGGGCACCCCAGCCGCTGGTGCGCGCTCGCGACGGTGCTGGTCCTGATGCGAGCTGCGACCGCCCCGTTCGGGATCCTCCGCCGCCTGCGTCTGAACCGACGCGCGGCTCTCTTCCTGTGCGTCGGCCTCGTCGGCGTCCTGGTCGCGCTGGGCGCCCACACGCCGTTCTACCGTTTTCTGTTTGTGGACGTGGGATTCGTTTTTCGCGCCATCCGCGTCCCGGCCCGGGGAATCGTCCTCTTCCACATCGCTCTGGGAGTGCTGGCCGCCTGGGGACTTTCCCTACTGACGCGCCGCCGCGGACCGATCGCTCGCGGGGCGGGGATCGGCGCGGCGCTCGTCTTGCTCGCGCTCGAGTATCGCGCGTTCCCGTTGGAGCTCTTCCCGTACGACGGCGGGCCCCGTGCGGCGTACGAGTGGCTACGCTCGTGGGATGCTCCCGGCCCCGTGATCGAATGGCCGCTCGGATTTCCCTACGACTGCGAGTCCATGCTGCGCCAGGCGGAGCATCGGAGGCCGCTGGTCAATGGACACCAGAGCTACTTTCCACCGGCCTACGAGGAGCTCGTCCGTGACATGGGCCGACGGCCCATCGCGGCCGTCGTCTGGGACGAGATCGCCCGGCTGGATGCGGAGATCTTGATCTTCCATCCGGACGAGGGGCCCTTCTACGAGCGCGTACGGTATCGACGCCTCCTACGCGAGGGTCTCTCGGCGGGCCGGCTCCGGCCGATCCGCGCCTTTCGCGAAGGCGAGGCTCGGACGATGGTCTTTGGGCTGAGCGGAACCTCCGCCGGGCCTTCGGAGACACTCCGCGCGGACGCGGACGCTCACCGCGCGGTCGAAGTTCTTCTCGCCGTCTCGGACGCGGATGCTGCGCCGCCGACCGGTCTCCTGCAAGCGCCCAGCGACGGCCAGGTGGTCGCGCCCGGATTCTGGGGACTGGGATGGGCCGTGGACGACTCGGGAATCGCGGAGGTCTCCGTCGCGACCGAGCGGGGCCCCGCGGGGAACGCGCAGCTGGGCAGCCCCTGGCCCGGCCTGACGCAGTTCTTTCCGGATCTTCCGGGCGCGGAGCGCGGCGGTTTCGGATTTCCGGTGCCCGATCTGCCCGCGGGGCCGCACGATCTGAAGATCATTCTGCTGGGGCGCGATGGCGGCGCGACGGAGCTGACACGGCACATCGTCGTCACCGCGAGCCCGGCGAAGCGTTGAGCGCTCCGGTGCGCCGGGGCCGGCAGACCCTGCTGGCCGCGCTGTTCTTCGCGCTGGTCACCATCCTGATGACCTGGCCCCAGGCGGTGAATCTCTCGGTCGGGACCTCGGACTATCTGGACGCGAAGCTCTCGGCGTGGGTCCTTCACTGGGACTACGTCCAGACCCTCCGCGATCCGCTGAACCTCTTTCAAGCGCCGATCCTGTACCCGGCCAAGTACGTTCTGGCGTTTTCGGAGAACATGTACGGAGCGGCCGTGGTCGGATTTCCCTTGCTGGCTTCCGGCGCCTCGCTCGTTTTCAACTACAACGCGATCCTCCTTCTGGGCATGTTTCTCTCCGCGCTCTGCGCGTGGGCCCTGGCCCGGTACGTCACGGGAGACGCGGCGGCGTCGCTGGTCGCGGGTCTGGTCTACGCGTTTCTTCCCTACAAGCTCTCGCAGCTGGCGCACATCCACATGCAGTGGGGCCCGTTTCTCTGCCTCGTGTTCCTGTATCTCTTGCGTTACTTGGACGGCGGCAAGCCGCGCGACGCGGCGCTGCTCGCGCTGTTCTTTGCCTGGAACGCGCTGGCCTGCATCCAATATGCGTTCTTCACGGGGTTTCTGGTCGCCGTCGTGCTGATGCTGGAAGCCGTTAACGGCGGACCGGAGCGGGGCCGGCGGATTTCTGTCGCCGTTCTGGCGATAGCACTGGGCGGCGCCGCCTGCCTCCCGTTCGTCATTCCCTACAAGAAGGCCTCCGACCTCTACGGCATGAAGCGGTCGATCGAGGAGATGACGTTCTTCTCCGCGAAGCCGGGCTATTTCCTTTCCGCGGGCGATCCCAACAAGCTTTGGGGGCCTCTCACGACCCGCTGGCGAGGCTACGAAGGCGATTTCTTTCCCGGCCTCGTGTCGCTGGCGCTGGCCGTCGCCGCGGTCGCCGGGCTGCTGCGTCGCGGCGCGGAATTGGACCCGCTGAAAATCTCCCGCGCGCGTCGGCTCGCGGCAC
>JBDTXY010000042.1:0-12529 GCA_040005945.1 Acidobacteriota bacterium | reverse complement strand
GGCGCCCGTTGGTCTTGTACCACTCGGCCAGCGTGGCCGTCTGGAACATCTCCTCAATAATCTTGCGCCAGCCCACACCCGTGTTGTACGCGCAGAAGGAGATCTCGCCCATCTGCGTGGCGTACGGGATGATGCACATCTCCGTGCGGCGGAAGTCGTAGTTGAAGAGGTCCTGGAACCACATGCCGCCGATGAAGAGGACGCGCCACGGATAGCGCTGCTTCTCGGCGAATCCGAGCTTGCCGCCGGTGTGGCCGTCCATGACCTTGGCCAGCTTCCAGGGGGAAAGGCCCGCCGGGATCCCGTCGGGGCGCAGGTTGCGCAGCAAGGACAAGCCGACCTGAAGGGCCGTCCACTTCTTCTGGCGCGCGGAGTCGGTGATCGAGCGGATGTCGGTGAGCAGGCGATCCACGTTCAGGATGGACGGGACCGTGACCGCCGTGCGCGTCTTCTCCTCGACCAGCATCATCGTGCCGATGCCGCAGTTGGGGTGGCAGCCGCACTTGAACGAGCCCCACTCCGACTCGAGGCCGCCGAGGAGATCCTTCAAGTCCGAGAACGGGCCCGAGGCCGACAGCGGGTACCAGTCGCGCATGGGCTCGCCGATGCCGGCCTGATCCTTCACGTCGTGCGCCAGGTGAGACAGCGTGTAGCGCTGCTTGGTCCGGGTCTCGTCGTCGATGTCCTCGTCGCGCCCCGTGAAGGAGACCGGCTGGAACGCGACGGCCGTGACCTTGTCGATGTTCGCGATTCCGAACCGGATGATGTCGCCCACCTGGTCGTTGTTGATGCCGTTGATGATCGTGACCACGAGGGTGACGTCCACGCCCTGCTTGTGCAGATTCTCGATCGCGCGGAGCTTGACGTCGTAGAGGTTGCCGACCTTGCGGTGCTGGTTGTTCTCGTTGCCCACGCCGTCGAACTGGAGGTAGGCGAAACGCAGCCCCGCCTCCGCCGCCGCCTTCGCGAACGATTCGTCCTGCGCGAAGCGGATCCCGTTGGTGGCGCATTGCACCGAGAAATATCCGAGCTTGCGCGCGTACCGGACCGCCTCCAGAAAATGCGGCGACATCGTGGGCTCGCCGCCCGAGAATTGCACGGAGAGCTGGCGCCGCGGCTTGATCGAGGCGGCGTCGTCGAGCAGCTTCTGGATCTCGTCCCACTCCAGCTCGTGGACGTACCCGACCTGGTTCGCGTCCATGAAGCAGGGGTTGCACATCATGTTGCAGCGGTTGGTCAGGTCGATTGTCAAGACCGCCCCGCGGCCGTACTGGATCGACGAGGTCCCGTGCTCGTGGAGCCCATCCTTGGGGATGACGAAGTCGCGCCCGGGGTACATCGACTCCAGCCGCTTGAAGAACGCTGGATCGGTCGACATGACGTCTTCGAAGCTGCCGTGTTTGGGGCAGTCCTTCCGCATCAGGATGCGGCCGTCCTCTTCCACGATGCGGGCCCGGATCTCGCCCGGATTGCCCTCGATCAGGACTTTCCAGTCCACTTCGCCGGAGAGGATCTGCGTCCGCACCTCCGTGACACACCGGGGGCAGAGGGAGTCGGTCTCGCGGGGAAACCCCAATGGAGGGAAGCTGCGCTCGCGCTGCTTCAGGAGCGGGGCCGGAGCCCACTTCGGCTGGAAGGAGCCCTCGCGGAACCGTCCGTCGACGGCGCGTGCCAGAGTCCAGAGGGAGTCGGCAATGCGCTGGACCCCGGAATAGATTGCTCTTCGCATTTGACTCCGCTGATTCTAGCCGAAATCGCGATGGGGCGTCCTAGGCCTCGGAAAGGGAACCCGAGAAGCGCGCCACCGAGAATCCCGAAAGATCGCGCCGCGCCCCGCCGGTCAGCGCGTCCGCGACGACCCTTGCCGTGATCGGGGCCAGCAGAATACCGTTGCGATAGTGGCCCGTCGCGAAGAAAAGGCCCGGAACGGGCGAGTCTCCGAGGATGGGGAGACCGTCCGGCGTGCCCGGACGCAGGCCCGACCAGGCCGAAACGAACCGCGCGGCCTTTAGCTCCGGCACGAGGCCCACCGCGGCTCCGATGAGCCGCTCCACGGCCTCGGCGGTGACCGCCTTCCGAAACCCGACCAGCTCGATCGTGGAGCCGAGCAGGACGGTTCCGTCGGGCCGGGGCACCAGATAGACCTCATCCGAGCACACGAGGCTCTCCAGGGGATCGCCGTCCAGGTGCAGCTGCACCATCTGGCCTCGGACGGGGTGGACGGGGATGGGGAGCGCCGGGCTCTGGTCGAAGGCGGCCCAGGCCCCGGCGGCGTCCACGACGGCGCCGCCCTCGAAGGATCCCGCGTCGGTATCGACCCCCCGGCAAACGCCGTTGACGATGCGAAATTGCTGCACGCATGTCCCCGTCAGGACGCGGGCGCCGCGCCGGCGCGCCGAGAGCCACGCGGCGCGCACGAGGGCACGGGGATCGACGCTGGCCTCATCCGGAAAGAACACGGCGGCGCGGACTTGCCGCGAAAGCCTCCCGTTCAAGAGCGCCGCCAGCGCGGTGCGCGGCCGGTCCTCGACGGGCAAACCCAGATTGCGTTGCCAGAGGTAGGAAGAGAACAGCGTCTCTTCCTCGGGCCCGGCGAAGACGCAGCGCAGCAGGCCCGCGCGCCGATATCCGACATCCATTCCGGTCTCTTCCCGCAACGCCTGGATCCACCCGGGATAGAGGTTCCGGCTCTCCAGGGCCAGATCGAAGAAGGGATTGCGCTCGCGCGCGTCCGCCTGCGGCGTGAGCATTCCGGCCGCCGCGCCGGACGCCTCGTCTCCCGGCTCGCCGCGTTCGAGCACGGTGACGCGCTGTCCCCGGGCGGCCAACTCGGCGGCCAGCGCGCAGCCGATCAGGCCGCCACCGACGATGACCGTGTCGTCGCGGCGAATGGTCACCGGGTCCGATGTCCGAGGCGAAACGTCCCTTCCCCGGCGAACGCCTGGCGTGCGAAGTTTCCGACGGCCATCGCGGCGCCGTAGCTCACGGCTCCCCCGACCAGACCTCCTGCCACGGAGCGCGCGCCCGGCCGGCGCGGAAAGGCCTGTCTCAAAACGTGGACGAACCCCCGCCGCATCAGATCCGCCGCGACGCCCATTCCCAGGCCCGCGGCGACTCCGGCCGCTCGGTTGCGTGCCGCCGCGGGGCTTCGGTAGACCGCGGCCAGAGCGAGGATGAGGCGGTTGAGCGCGACGACCTGGTAGGCCAGGTCCGGGCCGGCGGGCATCGCTCCGAAAAAGGCGGCGGGCCCCGTCCACAGCAGACTCGCGGCGCCGCACTGCAGCGCGGCCGAGCGAATCAGGCGCCGGGCCAGCTCATCGCGCGACGCGCGCGGGTGCCGCTGCCGCAGATTGGCGACCTGCGCCGCCGCGAGGTCGCGATCCCGCTCGTTCAGAACGGCACGGGCGAGGGCGGCGTACATCTCCAAAAGCTTATCAGGGCCGCGGCCCGTGCTATCTTTCGCCCTTTCGCGGATGCGAAAGGAGTCGAAGTGAAAACACCGACACTACTGGCTCTGATGATCGCCTGCGCGCTCCCGCTCTCGGCGGCGCAGGTCAAAGGAAAGGGGAAAAAAGTGGCCCGCGACTACGCCAACACGATCGCCACTCTGCAGACGGACATGGGCGACATTCAAATCAAGTTCTTCTACGACAAGGCTCCCAAGCACGTCGAGAACTTCGTGGATCTCGCCGCCAAGGGTTTCTACGACGGAACGCTGTTTCACCGGGTCATTCCGGGATTCATGATCCAGGGCGGCGACCCGAACACCAAGAAGCCGGAGGATCCGGCGCACCCCTACGGGACGGGCGGCAGCGAGACGAAGGTGAAGGCGGAGTTCAACGACACGCCGCACAAGCGCGGCATCGTCTCGATGGCGCGGTCGGCGGACCCCAACTCGGCCTCCTCGCAATTCTTCGTCGTGGTCAAGGACTCGGGATTCCTGGATGGGCAGTACTCGGCCTTCGGCGAAGTGCTCTCCGGCATGGAAGTGGCGGACAAGATCGCCACGGCGCCCCGCGGGGCCAACGACCGACCCAACCAACCAATTCTCATCAAGAAAGTGATCCTCTCGCAGGCCAAGAGCTCGAGCTAGAGGAGCTGTCGGCTCTCGGCTTTCAGCTCTCAGCCTGATGGGGACTGAGCTCTTGCATGGCTGAGAGCTGACGGCTGAAAGCTGAGAGCGTGTTCCCCACCGACACTTCCGGTCTCGCACGCCTCGCGCGGAGATCGGGGCACGCGCCCACGCACGTCGAGACCCTTGCCGGCGACGTCGGGCGCCGGCGCTACTTTCGGCTCCGATTGCCCGACAACCGCACGGCGATCGGCGTCGTCTATCCAGCGGAGGAGGAGGATTCCCGCCGCCGCTGGGTGGAGGCGCACGAGCGGCTTCGCCGAAGCCTGCGGGTGCCGGCGCTGATCGCCGACGATGGGCGGGGAAACCAAATCGTGGAGGACTTCGGACCCGACGATCTCGCTGCGCACTGGGACGCGAACCCGCCGCAGCGCAAGGCGTGGCTGCTTCGCGCGGCTGACGCCGCCGCATCCTTCGCTGAGCTTTCGGATCCCGGAGTCAACCCACCGTTCGATGCGCCGCTGTTCCGGCGCGAGCTCGAGCTGGCCCGCGAAGCGGTCTTCGATCTCTGGCTCGGATCTCCCTTGTCCCAGTCCGAGCGCCAGGCGCACGACGCCTGGGCCGACGCCCTGGTGGCCGAGGTCCTGGAGCATCCCTTCGCGCTGTGTCATCGCGATTTTCACGCGAACAATCTCTTCGCCGCCGAGGACCGGATCGGCGTGATCGATTTCCAGGATCTGCGGACCGGACCGGACTCCTACGACCTCGCTTCCCTCCTTTGGGAGCGGTCCACGCTCGACTGGATGTCGGAGGACGCCGCCCGCGCCGCCGTCGAGCGCTTCGCGACCCGCCGCGGGATCAACACCTCGGAGCTCGACCTGCGCATGCGCCGCGTGCTCTTGCAGCGCGCGTGGAAGGTGTGCGGGACTTTCGCGCGGGCGGTGGCCGCCGGACGGGGCCCGGCTTACCGGAAATATCTGCCTCCCGAGATCGCGCTCGTCCGACGCCTCCTGACCGACGCGAAAGAGGACCGCGAATTCGGGGCGGTTCTCGAGGCCCGCTGCGGCGCGGTCTGTTAAGCTCAATGCGGGTCGCGGAAGCCAACCCCGTCGCGCGCTAAGGAGGAAACGATGTTCGGCTCACTCGGCCTCCCGGAACTGCTCGTCATCCTGCTGATCGTCCTGATCGTTTTCGGGGCGTCCAAGCTCCCGCAGCTCGGCAAGGGGTTCGGCCAGGGCCTCAAGAACTTCAAGGACTCGGTCAAGGGCGACGACTCGCCGCCGCCGACGGATAAGCCGAAACAGTAGTTTTCAGTTATCAGTCTTCAGTCATCAGTTTTTCGTTACTGAAAACTGACGACTGATTACTGACAACTATTTCTTCTTCGCGATCTCCGGCGACACGCGCATCTTCTCGCGCGGCAGGCGGATGCTGAGGATTCCCACCTTGTTGCGAAGCGTGTTGCGATGAATGCCGAGCGAGCTGGCGGCGCGCCCGAGGTTTCCGGAGGAACGTTTCACGGCGCCCACGATGTATTTCTTCTCGAACTCTTTCTTGGCAAGGCCCAGCGAGATTCCGTGCGCCAAGAGCTCGTCGATGACTTCCTGGAGCTGCCAATCCATGTTCACGATGCCCCTCCCCCGAAATCAACGAATGTGAAACAAAGAGGCGGCATCTTAGCAAACGAAAAACGGAAGCGGTAGTGTGCGGAGTCATGCGCGATCCGGGGATCCCGGATTCCGCGGATTGCTTTTTCATGCCAAGGCCTCGCGGCCGCGGCGCTTCGAAGGAGGAAGGACTCCGGGGGTTTGCGACCCAAAAAAAAGGAGAGGCGCCCGGCGCCTCTCCTGATTTTTTCTGGGAACCCGATCCTATTTGATCTCGACCTCGTCGCCGACCTCGATCAAACGGTTGGCGTCCGTCACCCGCGCGGTCGCCCAGCGGTCGCCCACCGAGAGGATCGCGAGCTCCCCGAGATACGTCCGGGGCACGTAGACGCCCGGCGGCGGCGGAAGATTGACCCAGTAGGTTCCCGACGGCTTAATCCCGTACTCGAACCCGCTGGCGTACCGATAGATCGTCAGGAAATCGCCCGGCTGAACGCCCTCGGCCTGCCCCAGGTCGACGATCACGTCGGTGTCCGTTCCGATTTGATAGACGCCGTCGCGCGTGTACACGATGCGTCCTTTGGCTTTCCCGGACGGAGGATCGCACGCCACGGCCGCGGCCGACTTGCGGCCGAGCGGAATGGGGATCGGTTCAAACGGTTTCAGGAACGACCCCATCGGGATGTCCGTGCAGGTGTGCGTGACCCGCGCCGTGGCCGTATGCGCCTCGATGCAGACGATGGTGGCCCGCCCGCGGTACGTGTAGAAACGCCCCATATCGCTGTTCTTGACCGGATGGATCACCAGGTCGCCCGGAGTGATGATCCAGAACTCGTCGCCGGGCTTCAGGCCCCGGTCGGCGCCGGAATTGAGGTAGACGAGGTTGTTCGTCGTGAAGTCTTCCTGCTCCGCGATCTCCTGAGCCCCGATGATCTCGGACGCGAACCGTTCCCGGTCCGGGCCTAGGTAGCCGAAACAGGCCACCTCGTTTTCGGACGCGAGCGGCTGTGGCGCAGCCTCCGTGGTTTGAGGCGCCACGGTCTCGATCCTCGTGATCTGGACCGGCGCTTCGCCCATGAGCCCCCCGGCAAGCTCGGGCCTCTCTTGGGCCTGAGCCGTCGGAACGACCCCCAGGGCTACGACCAGCGACACCTGCGCAACAAGGCGAACGGGGAGACGCATGGCGACTCCTTAAAAAATACGGCTATCGATGGATTCTAGCCTAAAACTTACTGGCTTTGGGGCTTTGTGTCAACTGTCACGGAGGCCGCCGGCGCTTTTTCCCTTTCTTTTCCGCCAGTTCGGGTGCGGGCCTTCTTGGCAAAGTCGCTCTTGGGAAACTCCTCGAGGACCTTGTCAAAGTAGCGTTTCGCCTCATCCTGCCGCCCCAACCGCTCGAGCGACCGGCCCTCGTAGAAGAAGAGCTTGTCCCGGGCGCCGTACTCCGGAAAGTGCTGCTCCAGGGCCGTGAAACGGACCAGCGCCGAGGACGTGGCCCCCTTCCGGAAGTAGAAGTATCCGACCCCGAAGTCGTGCTCGGCCAACAGGTCGCTCAACTGACGGATGCGTTCGCGGCCGGCGCCGGCAAATCCGGAGTCCGGAAACTCCCGAATGAGGGTTCGATACTGCTCGATGGCCTCTCGGGTCGCCGTCTGATCCCGGTCCGGTTTCTCGTGCTCCTTGTCGTAGCAGAGCGCGAATTGGTACCGGGCGTAGTCGCGCCGGGGCGCGCCGGGGTACCGATTGAGATAGTCCCTGTACCGGTAACGCGCCTCCGTATAGTTCTTCACGCCCGTCTGCTTGAGATAGGAGTCGGCCACTACGAGCAAGGCCTCCCGCCCGAGGGTCTCGTTGGGGTAGGTCTCGAAGACGTGGTTCAGGTACTTGCGGCCATCCACGTACTTGCCCTTGGCGATGAGGGCCTTGCCCTTCTCGAAGAGGACTTCCTTGGGCTGGGTGAGCAGCTCCGCGGTGATCTTGTCCGGTTTCTTGGGACGGGACGCGCAGGCGCAGCTCAATGCCACGGCCAGAGCCATCGCGGCCCGGAGAAACGTTCCGGCTCGACGCTTCATGGGCATGTCACGCGCGGACGGTAACGCGCGCCGCCTCCCGCAGCTTCCCGATGGCGGCTGCCGGGTCGTCGTTTCCGTAGACTGCCGTGCCGGCGACCAGGATCTCCGCTCCCGCGGCGCACAGAACCCCCGCGTTGCCGGTATCGACCCCACCGTCCACCTCGATCGCCAACCGGCTGGAGGCGACCAGCGCTTCCCGCCGCAGCCGCTGCACCTTCTCGACCGAGGAGGCCAGGAATGGCTGCCCTCCCCATCCGGGATTGACCGACATCACCACCGCGTAGTCCAGATCGGGGAGCGCGGCCGAAAGTGCCGCCGTTGGCGTGGCGGGGTTGATGGCGGCGCCGGCCTTCGCTCCGCCCCGCCGGATGGTGTCGAGGCAGCGGTGGAGGTGGCTCGTCGCTTCCACGTGCACCGAGATCCAATCGGCGCCCGCGTCCAGATACTCGGTCAGCGAGCGCTCGGGGCGCTCGATCATCAAGTGGACGTCCAAGGGCAGGCGCGTCGCCCGGCGCAGCGCCCGGAGCACCGGGGGGCCGATCGTGAGACTGGGAACGAAGTGGCCGTCCATGACGTCCACGTGGACGAGGTCGGCGCCTCCGGCCTCGGCCTGGGCCAGAGCGTCGGCCAGTCGGGCGAAGTCCGCGGCCAGCAGCGAAGGGGCGATGCAGACGTTCATGAACGAGGCGCCGGCGAGGGCGGGGGCTCCGGCGGCCGGGACACGGTCAAGGAGACCACATCCCGATTGGAGAGCGGGTACCCGGCCGGCGGAAATTGCTTCAAGATCGTGTCGGGCGCCACGCCCTCATAGGCCTCGAACCGGGCGCTTCCCACGCGGAATCCAAATTTCTCGAGGTGCGCCTTGACCGTCTGGGCGTCCTTGCCCACGAAGTCGGGCATGAGGATGCGGACGTCCACGGACCCTCGGCTCATCAGGACGCGCACGGCCTCCCCCCGGGACGCCGGGACGTCGGGCTCCGGGTCTTGCGCCACGATGCCGGGCGGGGATGCGGGGTCCCGGTACCAGGACACAGGGCCCAGCTCGAGGGACTCGCGCGAGAGCTTGAGCGCCGCGGCTCGGGGCGCCAAGCCGGCGAGATCGGGAACGCGCAGTTCCCGGGGTCCGAGAGACAGCACCACCCGAACGACCTGGGACGGTTTGGCCAGCGATCCCGGCTCGGGCTGCTGCAGGAGGACTTTCCCGCGAGGAATCTTCTCGTCGTACCGAGCCCGGCTCCCCTGCTCCTCGAGCTGGAGACCCGAATCCAGCGCCGCCCGGAGGGCCTCGTCGGGGGTTTTTCCTGTCAAATCGGGCACCGCGACCGATCGGCCGACGATGGACTTGCGAAATCCGAACCACACGGCGCCCAGAAAGACGGCGACCAGGAGGGCCCCGTAGAAAAGCCGAAAGAGGATCCGGATCACAGCGGGAAGTTAACACGGGATGGTACCCTCAGAGGGACGGAAGAAAGGGCCCGGACCGAGCGGTTTTCTTTCGCGCAACCTGAGGAATAGGGGGTCTGCCGGTGTCGTCCCGAAAGGAAATCGATCCCGAACAGCCGGCTTGGTTCGCCGACCAGCGGTTCAAGAAGGCCGACCTCCACTGCCACTCTGTCTATTCCACGTTCAAATACTTTCGGATCGCCAACACGCGCGACTCCTACAACCGGCCCGAAGAGGTCTATCGCCTGGCCAAGGAGCGCGGCATGGACTACGTGACGATCACCGATCACGATTCCATCGACGGATGCCTGGCTCTGCTCAATCGCAATCCGGACCTTTCCGATTTTTTCATCTCGGAAGAGGTCGAAACATGGTTTCCGGACACGCGCCAGCGCATCCACGTGAACGTGTTCGACATCGACGAGAAGCAACACGAGGAGATCTCCCGCCGGCGCCACAACATCTACGACCTCCACGAATACATCAAGGAAGAACGGCTCATCGCGTCGGCCAACCACATGTTTCAGAACTACCGGATGCGCAACTCACCCCGCCGCTACTTCGAGGAGATGCTGCGCATGTTCGACATCTTCGAGGTCAAGAACGGCGCGATGACCGCGCACCACAACCGCCTGGTCGAGGACCTGATGGCCGTGGTGCGGGAGAAGCGCGGCGCCGTCTCGATGGTCGCCGGTTCCGATGCGCACACGCTGGCGCCGTTGGCCCGCGTGTATACGGTCGCCGAGGCGAAGACGGTGCCCGAGTTCCTGGAGAAGATCCGCACCGGCGCCTGCTTCGTCTGGGGCAACGAAATGGGATTTCGTATGTTGCTCTCGGACGTCTATCGGATGGTCTTTCGCTACTACGGGAGCGTGCTCGACTGGAAGAACCCGGATTTCACCAATGCCGAGAAGGCCCGGCATCTGGCGCTGGCCGCTTTCGGCGCGCCCCTCTCCGCGGCCGGCGTGCCGCTGGCGATCACGACGCTGAATTACCTGAAACAGATCTTCGTCACCAAGACCGTGGGGCAGGAGCTCCTGGAGCACTGGGAGGGCAAACAGGAACCCTCCTGAGATTCCCCTCCGGGTTGAGGCGACGGGACGACGGGCGCGATCGCTACCGTTACAATCTGCCGATTGCCCAAGCTCGGCTCGACGTTTGCCTCCGTCCTGGCGCCTCTGGCCGGCTCCGCGATTCTCGTCGGCTGCGCCCTCGCGAGCCTGCCGTGGCGTGACGGGGTCCTCCGCCGCCCGCGCACGCCGTTCGATCGGAGCGCGGCCCGTGCCGTCGCTCCCGGCTATGCGCTTCTCCGAGACGCCGCCGCGGTGATTCCCGCCGGGGCCGCCCTCGTCGCCTTGACGGAGCCGCGGGATCCCATTCAGGAGACTTACTACTATCGGTTCGCGGTCACGCTGCTGCCGCAGCGGCGCGTCCTGCCGGCGGCCCAATACGGTGCCTTCGTCGATCCGGGCACGTGGAAAGACGCCGGGTTCTGGATCCTGGTCGGGGGAAAGCCCGTCGAGCCGCCCGGAGAATTGCTCCTCGAAACTCCCGAAGGCAGCGTCTGGCGGCGCGCTCCCCGATGAGCGCCGGACTCGTCTGGCTGGCCACGTTCCTGCTCCTGCCGCTGGCGGGCCTGCCCCTCTTGTCCCACGTCGCCTTCCGCCAACTTCCACTGACCAGCCGCGCGATCCTCGCAGGAGGCGCGGGAGCTGTCCTGGTCTCCTTTTGCATGACCGCCTTCGCCCTGCTGGGCGCGCCCTGGAGCCTGGCCGCCGTCCTGCTCGCGGCGGCCCTCTTGTCCTGGATCCTGCGCCGCACGATCCGGGATGCTCCGCCGCCACCGTTGCGCCGGGGAAGCCGCGGCGCTGCGGTCCTCGTCGCGAGCGTTCTGGCGGCCGCGGCGGTCGGGGCGGCGCTTCTCGCGACGGCTGCCGGCGCCGCCTCCTCGCCGGACCTGATCTTCTTTTGGGGCCCCAAGGCCCAGCAGTACGCCCTCGCCAGGACCGTGGACGCGCGCTTCCTGGCCGAGCCGCTTCTTCGATACATGCACCCGTACTACCCGCCGCTGGTGACGAACCTCGATGCTTGGGCTTCGATGGCCGCCGGCCGGATGGTCTGGACGGCAGCGACGCTGGTGTTTCCGCTTCTGTTGGCGGCGCTGGCTCTCGCGCTGCCCGGGGTCCTCCGAACGAGCCTGCCGAAGTCCGCCGCAGCGTCCGCGTCGGCGTTGGTCGTCTGCGCGTTGGCCTATTTCGGAATCGAAGCCGACATCGGAGGCAATGGGGAGATGCCGCTGCTCTTCTTCGAGTCGCTGGCCGCGGCGCTGCTGCTCTCGCCGGTGTGCGCGGGCGCCGGCGGGCAGCTCCTGGCCGGGATCCTGCTGGCCGGCGCGGCGTGCGCGAAAGTGGAGGGGCTGCCTTTCGTGCTCTGCGCGGTGATCCTATTTTTCTGGGCGCGGCCGGGCGCGCGGCCGGTCCGGGCGGTTCTCCTTCGGCTCTTCTTTCCGACGGTCATTTCTCTGGCCCTCTGGTTCACGTTCGGAGCGACGCGCCATCTCTTCCGCGGATACGCGGAGGGGGGCCGGTTCCTGGACGTTCACCCCGAGCACGCGGGCATCGTCCTGCGCGCCGTCGCCTCAACCCTGGCATCCACCGGATACGGGCTCCCCTATCTGATTCCTCTGGCGTGTCTGATGTTGGCCGCGGCCCGTCTGACCCGGCGCGCGGCGATTCCGCTGGGCGCGGCCGCGGGGCTGATCGGATTTTTCTTCTTCACCTATCTCCATCGCTCCGAAGATCCGTCCCTGTGGATCTCCTGGTCCGCGGCGCGCGTGTTCTCGCCGCTTGCGATGCTGTTCACGCTGGCGGCGACGTGCGCGCGCGACTCGGACGCAGCATCAGAGCAACGCACAGCAGCAGCGTCGCGCCACTGATCCCGGCGCCGGACACGAACCCGTCGGGGAGATAGCGCAGCCGGACCCGGTGCCGGCCCTCGGCCACCCGGAACCCCACGAACGCGTGGTTGTAGAAGACCGTGTCGATCCGGCGTCCATCCAGGCTCGCCTTCCAGCCGGGCCATGCCGGGATCGACGTCGCGACCAGCGTCTCGCCTCGCGCATCGACGTCCAGATCCAGCTCCTGGGCGCGATAGCCGCTGATGTCCAGATGCGCCTCGCCGTTTTCCCTCCACTCGCCGGGCGACACCGCGTCCTCGACGACTCCTTCTTCCCCGAAGTCGGCAATGGACTTCAGGAGCGCGATCCGCCGCCCGGCGTCGGTCTCGCTCCGAATCCGCCGGGGAACGAACGCGCGCGCCAGCGCGCGCGGGTTCTC
>JBDTXY010000041.1:0-12571 GCA_040005945.1 Acidobacteriota bacterium | reverse complement strand
CTCGGCAGCACGCCGGGGTACGCGGCCGGCTCGGGAAAGCGCGGCATCCCATCGACCGGGAGGAAGACCTGATCCAGATCGTGCCCGTCGGCCAGCGCGCGAATGTCCCGTTCGCTGCGCGGCAAGGCCCCGCTGCGCGAGGTCTCCGGATACAGATACGCCGACGGAACCCACGACGGCGCGCCGATGGCCAGCGCGATCGCGCCCGCGACGAGCAGATCGCCCAACGCGCGGCGCCGGCGGGGCGCGGTCAAAATCGTTCCCACGCCCACCGTGACGAGCAGGGGCGAAGCCGCCAGCAGCGAGTGGGGTCGCGCCGCCAGCAGCGCGAGGCCTCCCGCGACGGCGGCCGTCAGGATTCCGGGCCGGCGTTGACCGCGGCCGATCTGGATCATGCCGAGCAGAATCGCCGGCAAGTAGGCGCAGACCACGACCGCGCTCGCCCAAAGGGCGCTCTGGATCAGGCGGGCCGACAGCATCCAGGCAACCGCTCCGAACAGCGCCGGAAGGAAACCCGTGCCGATGCGGCGCAACAGGACGAAGGCCAACAGCCCCGCCAGCCAAAAATGGAAGAGCGTGAACACGTCGTTCAAGCGATGGGCCGGAGCCCCGGTGCGCAGGAGCGGGACGGTCAACGGATAGAAGACCGGAGCCTCCTGATGGAAGAGCGGGGGATGGCCGCAATATTCGCCGTCCAGCCAGAACGGAGACTCGTGATCCAGCAGCGCGCGCTGCGTGGCCTCCCACACCGGAATGTGTTCGTAGTAGAGGTCCATGTGAAAAAAGGATCGCGCCCCGGTGACGACGGGCCAGAAGGACACCAGCACGAGCAGGCAGAGCCCCGCCGCGGCCAGCAGCAGCTGGGAAAACCGGGGCTCGGCGGGGGTTCGCGGAGCCTCTCTCGCGATCATGATCCGAGCAAGCCTGGAATCTCCGCCAGGCCACGGATCCGTTCCGCGACGTGGGGGTGCTGGTCGTGCCGGTCCAGGAGCACGGCCCGCAAGCCCGCGCCGCGCGCCCCCTCGTAGTCCTCGCGCGGCGAGTCGCCCACGTGCAGCGCGACGCAGGCCTCGATCGCCAGACGCGAGCAGGTGCGGAGAAAAATCTCGGCGTCGGGCTTGCCGGTCTCCTCGATCGCGGACACCGACACGGTCCGAAAGAACCGCAGCAGGCCGTGGCCTTCGAGAATGCGGGGCAGGAAAGAATCCCAGTTCGACACGACGGCCAGCGCGAGCCCTCGTTGGAGCAGCTCCTCCAACACCGGCACGACGTCGGCGTAGACCCGCCAGGAAGCCGGATCACGAAAGTGCCGGGCCAGCATCGCGAACGCCTGGTCCGAGACTCGACCGCCGTCCAGACGCCTTCGGACCCGGCCCAGGAAATCCTTCCAGAATTCGGGCTCTCCGCGCACGCCGCCATAGCGGTCGCCCGGCTTCTCGCTGCGCACCTCTCCCCAGGTCGCGGCCAGCGCATCGCCCAGCTGGGCGGACGAGAACCGCGCGCCGTCGCCTGAGAAGGCGCGCGCATAGACCTCCTCGACAGGAGGATCCGGATCGAGCAGCGTTGCGCCCGCGTCGAAGAAGACCGCGCGGATTACCGGACTAGCAGACGAGCGCGTTCTCCCGCATCACGCCATCGAGCGCGCGATTCAGGGCATCGCAACAGCGCTCCGCGGCTGCCAGAGCCTCCCGGCGGCTCTCCGGCGTGTCGGCCACGCGGGAGAGAGCCTCCCGCTCGACCTGCCGGTGCCACACGTCCGCCTGCTCGTGCACCGAGAAGAAGCGGGTGGCCGCGGAATCCTGAATGCCGTAGAACGCCGCGAGCCCTTCGCGCTTGGTCTTGGAGACCTCCGGGATCTGCGATTCATAGGCGTACAGGGCGGCCAAGCCCTCGGCCACCGAGCCCTCCCGCGTGGCCCGGCGGAACTCCGCGATCGCCTCGGCCACTTCCGGCGTCCGGGGAACCGACGTGAGCTCCGAGGCTTCGGCCCCGAGCGCCGCCGCGAACTGCCGCCAGAGCGCCGGATGATTCTCGGCGCCGCGCTCTTCCTCGATCAGGTTCTCGAGCAGCTCCTGCCGCAGCGCGGCGTCCTCGCAGCCCGAGTGCACGCCCGACACGTACGTCGGAAACGCGGCGACGTGGGGGTAATACGAGATCGCGTACTCGCGCAGGTTCTCCTGGGTCAGCTTGCCCTGCGACCAGAGTTGATAGAAGGGGTGCTTCAAGAGATGCTTTTCGGCGATCAGGGCGTCGAGGGCGGTGAGGAATTCTTCTCGGTTCATGCCAACCTCCGCATCGGATTCTTGGTTTCTGTTTCGGTTTGCCATTTCTGGCCAGGGAAGTCTAACGCGAAACCCGAAGTCACAAACCTCCGTCGAAACGTCTCCTACGGCATCACCTGGCCGCCGTCGATGACGATCGCCTGGCCCGTCATGGACCGCGCGTCTTCGGAGGCGATGTAGGCCGCCAGACCCGCGACCTCTTCGGGCTCCAGCACCCGCTGGAGGGGAGCCATCTGCGCGGCCGCCTGACGTCCTTTCTCCTCGGACCCGAATCGGCGGAATCCCTCGCGGCCCATCTCGGTCTCCACCCAACCCGGACAGATCGCGTTGACCGTGATCCCCCGCGGCGCCAGCTCCAGGGCCAGGCTGCGCGTCAATCCGATGATGCCGTGCTTGGAGGCGGCGTAGGCCGAGTAGCCGGCCACGCCGAAGCGGCCCAGCACCGAGGACATGTTGATGATCCGTCCACCCGGCGACAGGTGCGGCAGCGCCGCGCGCGCGACGCGAAACGCGGCGGTCAAATTGGTCGCCAGGATCGCGTCCCAGCGCGTGTCGTCCGAGTCCTCCAGGGGGGTCGCGCCGCCGAGGCCGGCATTGTTGACCAGGATGTCGATCCGCCGGAACCGTTGGACGGCGGCTTGGATCGCCTGCGCAACCGAGGCGCCATCGACGACGTCGCACGCGATCGCCAGCGCCTCCTGCCCGTTCTGCCGCATCCGCTCGGCGTTGCGTTCGCAGGACGCCTGGTCGCGGGCGGCCAGAACCACGCGGGCTCCCTCCCGCCCGAAACGCAGCGCGATCGCCTCGCCCAGGCCTCGCGAGGCGCCGGTCACGAATGCGACCTTCCCCTCCAGGCGTGCGCGTTCGGTCATGGAGCCCGGCTAGGTGCGGGTGGGCAGGGCTTCCGGAGCGGGCGTCTTCCGCGCGACGCCGGCGAGCTCGGAAGGCAGCGGAAAGTGCACGTCCTCGGCCACGGTCACGATCTCTTCAACGGCGATGGCGTCTCTCCCGCCGAGCTTGCGGACGATCTCCTCGACCAGGAATTCCGGCGCCGACGCGCCCGAGGTGATCCCCACGGTTTCGACGCCTTGGAGCCAGGCGGGGTCGATCTGCGTCACGTCGTCGATCAGGTACGACCGCGCGCCGGCCAATTGCGCCTCCTCCACCAGGCGGTTCGAGTTGGAGGAATTGCGCGAGCCCACGACCAGGATCACGGGAGCCCGCTCCGCCAGCGCCCGCACGGCGACCTGCCGGTTCTGCGTCGCGTAGCAGATGTCGTCCTTCGTGGGCATGTGGATCCCGGGAAAGCGGCGGCGCAGCGTCTCCACGATCGGCCGGGTGTCCTCCATCGACAGCGTCGTCTGCGTGATGAAGGCCACGCGCTGCGGATCTTTTACCGCGATCTTCTCCGCGTCCTCGACCGTGGAGACCAGCCGCATCTGCGAGGCGGCCTCGCCCATCGTGCCTTCGACCTCTTCGTGCCCCGCGTGACCCACCAGGAGAATCTCGTACCCCAGTCGCGCGAAGCGGATGGCCTCCAGGTGGACCTTGGTGACCAGCGGGCAGGTGGCGTCGATGACGCGGAGCTTTCGGCGGACCGCCGACTCCCGCACCTGCGGGGAAACCCCGTGTGCCGAGAAGACCGCGGTCGCTCCGTCGGGGACCTCGTCGAGCTCCTGCACGAAGCGGACGCCGCGCGCCTCGAAGTCGCGAACCACGTGCCGGTTGTGCACGATCTCCCGCCGCACATAGACCGGACCGTCGAAGCAATCCAGCGCCAGGTCCACGATCTCGACCGCGCGCACGACGCCGGCGCAAAAACCGCGCGGCGAGGCCAAGAGGATGCGCTTGACCGCGGAGGCGGGGGCTTGTCCCGTCATGATGGGCGGGCGATTCTAACGCCCACGCTCGCATTGCGCGCGACGGGGCGCGGATTCCGGCGGCTCGCGCCGTGCGTCGCGGTCATAGAGGGACTGCTCCAGCCCGCAGGTCAAGCACAGGCTCTCGTCCGGTTCCGCGGCCCGGACACAGCCCTCGTTGCGGCAGCGGCCGCCCCGGCTTTGGAGGTCGCTCATCGCTTCGGCTCGTTCCGGCCGCTGCGGCCCAGCAGGTAGTGCAGGATCTCCCTCTCGCAGCGGTCCCGGTAAATCGCGAAGGTGGACTCCAGATCCTTCTCGGACAGCCACTGCATCATCAGCCCGTCGAACATCGCGCGCATCGTCGAGCCGGCGTCCTGTCGGTCGCGGACGAGGAAGACGCCCTGGCGCATTCCCTCTTCGACGATCCCGCCGTCGATCTCCCGGCAGCCGGCGTAGAAGCGCTCGTTGACCTCGCGGAAGGCCTCGCGCCGCGCGGCCAGCCCGCAGAAATCGACGAACGCGCGGAAGAAGGCCCGGTTCTTGGAGGGAGAAGGAAAAATCAGCGCCGTCAGCGCGCGGACCTTCGCAACCGGGTCCTTCTCCGCGGCGACGGCTTCCCGCATCCGGGCGTGGATCGAGTCGATCAGCCAGCTGAAGAGTTCCCGGAAGAGCTCCTCCTTGGAGTCGAAGTAATAGAGCGTGATTCCCTTGGAAACGCCGGCGCGGCGCGCGATGTCGTCGAGCGTCACCTCCGAGAAGCCTTTCTCGGCGACTTCGCGGAAGGCCGCCTTGAGCAGGGCCAGCCGGCGTTCGGCCTCGGAGACGTGCGCGGTTCTCGGCATCGAAACGTAACCTAACCGACTGGTCAGTCAATGTCAAGCCTATCGGCGCGGACACCGCATAGACTCGGCAGATGCGCGTTCGGGTCCTCCATTTCGCCTCCTTCCGCGAAGCCGTCGGCCGGCAAGAAGAGCTGCGCGAGATCCCGGATCGCACGCCGGTGTCCGCGCTTTGGGAGGCGTTGGCCCGGGAGGTTCCCCTCTTCGGCCGTTTGCCCTCCATGCCGCCGGCGGCCGTCAACCACGAGCACGTCGATCCCGGGACCGTGCTGCGCGACGGCGACGAGGTCGCTTTTCTGCCGCCCGTGGCGGGAGGATGAAAGGGGAATCTTGTACCTGACCTCCTCCCCCCTCGACCTCGCCGCCCTCCTCCTCGAAGCCCGTCCCTCCGACGGCGCGGTCTGCCTGTTCGTGGGCGTCGTGCGCAACGAGAACGCGGGCCGTTCGACCACCGGAATCCGTTACGAGGCCTACGGCGCGATGGCCGAGGCGGAAGTGACGCAAATCCTGGCGGCGCTTTCGCGGGAGTATCCCGGAGTCCGCATCGTTCTGCGGCATCGCGTCGGCGAACTCGCCGTCGGAGACGCGTCGGTGGCCATCGTCGCCACCTCTCCGCACCGCCACGACGCGTTTGCCGCCTGCCGCGCGGCGATCGATCGGATCAAGACGACCGTTCCCATCTGGAAAAAAGAATTTCACACCGATGGCACCTCGGAGTGGGTGGATCCGACGAAGAAGTAAGCCAGAATAGCCCCAATGTCTCTGGCAAAAGTCATCGGCCCCGACATCGCGGAGCTGATTCGCGAGAACCCGAAGGAACTCCCCGCGGCGGTCGCGAGCATCCACCCGGCGGACTTGGCCGAGCTTCTCGACGATCTGCCCCGCGAGGACCGGCTCATCCTCTTCGAGGCTCTGCCCCCCGAGCAGGGAGCCGCGGTCCTGTCGGAGCTCAAAGGCGAGACGCTGCGCCTGATCCTGCATCGCGCCTCCCCGGCCAAGCTGGGCGCGGAGTTGGACCGGCTTCCCGCCGACGAGGTCACGTTCCTGCTGGAGCATCTGAGCCAGCGCCAGCGCGAGGCGATTCTGGAAAAGATGTCGCCGCGCGACGCGGCCGAGGTCCAGCGGCTCCTGCGCCATCCGCCTCGCACGGCCGGCCGTCTCATGACCGAGAAGTTCGCGACGATCCGCCCGGGCTGGACCGTGGCAGAAACGCTGGATCACTTGAAGCGCATCGACCCGGAGGTCGAGACGGTCCAGAGCCTTTACGCCGTGGACGATACCGGGCGCCTGGTCGGCTACGTGCCGCTGCGCGCGCTCTTCCCCGCTCCGCCCGACCGCAAGATCGCCGACATGATGGAACGCCGGCTCCTGACGGTCCACGCCGACACGAGGCAGGAGGAAGTCGCCCGCCTGGTGTCCAAGTACGACGTCCACGCCATTCCGGTGGTCGACGCCGAGGACCGGCTGCTGGGCATCGTGACCGTCGACGACGTCATCGACATCCTGATCGAAGAGCAGACCGAGGACGCCCTGCACATGGGCGGCGTCTCGGCCACCGAGGAGTCCGTCGAGCAGGGCTACTTCGCGACCAGCCCCTTTCGCAACGTGCGGCTCCGCTTCAACTGGCTGCTCCTGATGTTCGTGACCGAGACCTTGACCGGAACGGTGCTCCGGCACTACGAGAGCGAGCTCGCGAGAGTCGTGGCGCTGTCCTTCTTCATCCCGCTGCTGATCGGCACCGGGGGGAACTCGGGATCCCAAACCGTGACCACGATCGTCCGCGGCCTGGCTGTCGGACAGATTCGCCTGCGCGATTTCGTGCGCGTGCTGGCCCGGGAATCCGGGACCGGGCTCGTTCTGGGCCTGATGCTGGGCGGGGTGGGCTTTGGGCGGGCGCTCTTGTGGGGATCCACGATGCCCCTCGCCGCGACCGTGGGGGTCAGCATCCTGGTGATCTGCACCTGGGCCAATACGGTGGGCTCGATGATCCCGATGCTGGCCACGATGTGCAAGATCGATCCGACCGTCATGTCGGCGCCGCTGATCGCGACGCTGGTGGACGCGACCGGGCTGATCATTTACTTCACCGTCGCCAAGAGTCTTCTGAGCCTTTAGCCGCTCGCGCGCTTGTGAGCAGCCGGCGAGCAATTCTCTTCACGGGCGCCGGAGCCGCCCTGGCGATCCGCGTCTCTTTTCTCCTGTCGCATCGCGGCAACTTCGACACCGCGGTCTACCAAAGGATCGTCGCCCTGGTGGAGAGCGGCGCCAATCTCTATTCGGACTCCAACGAATACAAGTGGTCTCCGGTCTGGGGGTTTCTGCTCTGGATCATCCACGGGGCCGGCGGCGCCCTGGGCTTGCCGCTTCACCGCGCCGTCGGATTCTTCTTGCTGGGCGTCGATGCGGTCACCGCCTACCTCGTGTACCGCCTCGCGCGGCGCATCGGGAATCGCGGAGAATCCGGAGCGCTCTCCGCGGCGGTGCTCTTCTTCGCGAATCCGGTCTCGGTCTTCGCCTCCAGCTTCAACCTGCAGTGGGACAGCCTGTCGATCCTGTTTCTCCTGGCCGCCTTGCTGTTCGCCCTGCCTCCGCACGATCGAAAGACCCCGTTCGTCGCCGGCCTGTCGGCGTCGATGCTCGTGAAGCACATCTCGTGGTTTCACCCGATCCTGTTCTTCCGGAACCGAACGCTTCCGGCGCGGTGGCGGTGGGCGGCCCTGATTCCCTACGCGGTTTTCCTCGTCTCGTTTCTTCCGTATTGGCGCGCCGGGAACGGGATCCGAGAGAACGTGTTCGGATACCGAGGAGGCCACGAGCGCTATGGAGTCGGCGTGCTGATGGAGATGGGATGGTTGGCCGGTTGGCAAGCGACCCTGCTCTTCCTCCTGGCCGTCGGCCTCGCGATCCTGGCGTTTCGGAACCTGGAACCGGTGCGGGCGTCGCTCCTGCTGTTCCTGGTCATGCTCCTCTTCACGCCCGGCATCCAGCAGTACTACTTCGTCTGGCCGATCGCCCTCGGGTCCGTGTTTGGCGGATTCGGTACGCGGCCTACTCCATCGTGGCCGCCGCCTTTCTGATCCATTCTCCGGACGGGCTTCAACTGGACTGGAGGGGCCTGCCGGATTGGAGCGGCCCGTGGTGGGCGGCGATGCTGTGGCTGTTGCTGGAAGTTCGCAACCTCCGCGCGCGGCCATCCGCTCAGCGGCTGGCCGGACGTGCAACCACGGGCTGAAAGCGGTCGTTGTCGGGCCCGAAATGTTCCACGAGGTAGGCGATGAGCGCGTCCTTCTTGTCCTCGGGCAGCGGGGCGCCCCAGCGGACCATCTTGTCGATCGCGGCCGTCCACTGCTTCTGGGTCAGCCGCTGCTGGAGCGTGATGTCCGCGGAGTGGCAATTGAGGCACGCCTGATCCGCAACCTCTTTCATCGGGCCCGGCGGAAACTGACCCAGCTCGGTGCCCAGAGCCGGAAGCGGCGCGTCAGGCGGAGCCGCCGCTGGCGAGGGGCCCAGCAAGAGCGCGGCGCACAGCACACCCGAGCCTCCGAGCGCCGTCCACTGGGTCGAGCGTGTCATGCGCGCACGTCGATTTCGGCGGAGGGCCAGCCGTTGTACAAATAGCCGCTCTGGTTCCAAACGGCGTGCCGGGGCTGCTCTCCGCCGCGGCTGTCGGTGGCGCGAGCCGAAAGGATCAGCTTCCCGGGCGCCATGGGCGTGTACGAGAACGACCAGAGCCGCCACGCGTACGGAGCATGATCGCTTCCCATCCGGGCCTCGCGCCAGCTCGCCCCGTCGTCGTCGGAGACTTCCACCTTCGCGATAACGGGAGCGCCCGAAAAGGCGAAGCCGCCGATCAACATCGTCTTGCCGACCGACGCCGCCTCCGGCGCCTGGGTGATGTTCGACTTGACGAAGAGCTCCGTAACCGGATTCATCTCTTCGGGTTTGACCGCGACGCCCGGCTCCCCCGGCGTTCGGGGGTAGCGGTAGGCGGTATCCATGTAGAAGCCCTTCTGGGGCTCCGGCTGCGCGCTGACGCGCTCGAGCCATTTCATCCAGTGATCGCCGGCCCAGCCCGGAACGACCAGACGCGCCGGGCCCCCGTGCAGCTTCGGGAGCGGCGAGCCGTTCATCTCGTACGCGACGATGCCGTCTTCCAGGACCTTCGCGAGCTCCAAGCTGCGATGGAACGGCGGAACCTGCAACGGAGGCTTGTCCGCACCGAAGGTGTGCAAATGCCGCGCGCCGCTCTTCAGCCCCGCCCGTTTCAGGAGGTCCCGGACACGCACACCCGTCCAGAGGGCGTTTCCTACGGCTCCGTATTTCCATTGCACGCCGGGAACGATGGGCCGATGGAGCGCGCGGCCGTTTCCGGCGCACTGGAGCACGCAGGTGGCGCTGGACCGAGGCATCTTCCTCAGGTCCGCCAGGGAGAGGCGCAGGGGATGCGCGACCTCGCCCTCGACGGTCAGCATCCAACGCTCCGGATCGGGAAACACCGGGTTCCAGTGATGGCGCACGAAGAAGATGTCGTTGGGAGTGATGTAGGAGGTCAGCGCGTCCAGGGGGGTTTCCGCGTCGACCGGGTACCCGCTCATCTGAAGGATCCGGCGGCGGGGCGCGGGCCCGGGCCAGGAAGCCGCAACCGCCGTCATCGCCGCGGCGGCGAGGAATCGACGACGGCTCCACGACGCCCCTCGGGACGGTTCCGATACGTCGCTCATCGACCCGCCGAGTCTATCTCCGGGAGGGCCGGGGCGCTCTGATAGGATTTTGAATTCCAAAAATGATCAGGGAGGACCGATGAGCACCCCCGCCAAGACCCGCGACTGGACGAGCCCCTCGCTCGACGTCGCCGTCGTTCAGTACCGCGCCGACAACGGCATCGCCGTCATCGAGATGGATGATCCGCCGGCCAACACCTACACCTACGCCATGATGCGCCAGTTGGACGAGGCCTTCCTGAAGGCCCGGTTCGACGACGACGTGCACGTCATCGTGCTGCGCGGCAAGGGCGACCGCTTCTTCTCCGCCGGCGCCAACATCGGCATGTTGAACGCCGTCACACCCGGCTTCAAGTATTTCTTCTGCCTCCACGCCAACGAGACCCTCCTGCGCCTGGAGCACACGCCCAAGCTGGTGATCGCCGCGTTGAACGGACACACGGTGGGCGGCGGCCTGGAGATCGCCATGGCCGCGGACCTGCGGCTGGCGCGCAAGGACGCGGGAAAGGTCGGACTGCCGGAGGTGACGTTGGGCGTTCTTCCGGGCACCGGAGGGACCTCGCGCCTGGCCAAGATGATCGGCAAGTCCAAGGCGATCGAGCTCATGATCACCGGAAACACGTTTTCATTCGAGGAGGCCCTGGAGCTGGGCCTGGTGAATCAGGTCATCGACGCCACACCCGAGGAATGGTGGCAGCAGGTGATGGACTACGCGCGCCAGTTCGTTCCGCCGAACAAGGCCTCCAAGGCGGTCGGCCGGATCAAGCGCTCCGTCCAGTCGGGATGGGACCTCCCGCTGGAGTCGGCCCTGGCGATCGAGCGCGAGATGCAGCAGCTCCTGTTCCAGAGCGACGACGCCAAAGAGGGGATCGCCGCGAACCAGGAGAAGCGGGTACCGAAGTTCAAGGGGAAGTAGTCAGTCTTCAGTTTTCAGTTGTCAGTTCCGAACCGACAACTGTTAACTGACCACTGAGAACTCGTCCATGTCCGCCGAAATCAAAATTACGCCCAAGCTTCAGACCGATCTCTTCATCAACGGCGCGTTCGTCCCGGCGCAATCCGGGAAGCGCTTCGCCACGGTCAATCCCGCGACGGGCGAGACGATCGCCGAGGTCGCGGAGGCCGGCGCGGCGGATCTGGACGCGGCCGTGGCCGCGGCGCGCGAGGCCTTCGCCTCGGGTCCCTGGGCCGCGATGAAGCCGCGGCAGCGGGGGCGGATTCTGACGCGCGCGGCGGAGCTGCTGCTGGCGCGCGCGGAGGAGTTCGGGCACGTCGAGACGCTGGACAACGGCAAGCCCATCTTCGAATCGGCCAAGATCGACGTGCCCGCGGCCGCCGAATGCCTGGCCTACTTCGGCGAGTACGCCGACAAGTTCTACGGCGACACCTTCCCCGGACGGCCGGACGCGTTCTTGCTGACGCTGCGGGAACCCGTCGGTGTCGTCGGCGCCATCACGCCGTGGAATTTTCCGCTGCTTCAGGCGATGTGGAAGATCGCGCCCGCATTGGCTCTCGGCAACACGATGGTCTTGAAGCCCGCGTCGGTCACGCCCCTGACGTCGTTGCTCTTCGCCGAGCTGCTCCAGCAAGCCGGCCTGCCCCCGGGCGCCTTCAACGTCGTGCCCGGCCCGGGAGCGGTGATCGGCCAGGCGATGGCGCAGCACGCCGGCATCGACAAGATTTCCTTCACCGGCGAGACGGAGACCGGCAAGTCGATCCTCCGCGCCGCGGCCGGTACGGTCAAGCGCGTGTCCATGGAGCTGGGCGGCAAGTCCCCGAATATCGTCTTCGCCGACGCGGACCTGGACGCGGCGGCCAAGGGCGCGATCAACGGGATCTTCTACGGGAAGGGCGAGCTGTGCTCGGCAGGCTCGCGCCTGTTGGTCGAGGAGTCGGTGCACGACGCGCTCATGGAGAAGATCGTGGATCGCGCCCAGAAGATGTCCCCGGGCGACCCGCTCAATCCCAAGACGCGCCTGGGATCCCTGGTCTCGGAAAAGCAGCGCGAAACCGTGGCCCGCTACGTCGAGAGCGGCAAGATGGAAGGGGCTCGGTTGGTCGCCGGCGGCAAGTCCGCGTCGGTCAACGGCAAGGGAGCCTTCTTCGAGGCGACGGTCTTCGATGGCGTGACGCCGGGCATGACGATCGCCCGCGAGGAAATCTTCGGCCCCGTCCTGGCGACCCTGAGCTTCCCCGACGAAGGGGAGGCCGTGGCGCTGGGCAACGCCACGATCTACGGATTGGCGGCGGCCGTCTGGACGCGGGACATCAAGAAGGCCCTCCGGACCGCCAAGGCCCTGAAGGCCGGCACCGTCTGGATCAACGCCTACAACTTTTATGACCCGGGCCTGCCGTTTGGCGGCTACAAGGAATCGGGCTTTGGACGCGAGCGCGGCCACTACGCGTTGCAGGAATACACGCAGGTCAAGAGCATCTGGATCGATTTGACCTGAGGAGCTGTCAGCTCTCAGCCGTCAGCTGTCAGCTTTCAGCCGGAAGGGAAATGCAGTCATGAGCTTTGGACTCGCCCTGGCAACGCTGCTGGCCGTGCCCAACGCCTCGGCGCCGCCGGCTCCCTCGGTCGAGGCCGTCTTCGCGTCGCTCCAGGAGGTGCACCACTTCCACGACGCATCCATTTCGCCCGATGGAAAGCGCGCGGCGTGGTCCATGAAGGCGCGCGAGGGCGAAGGGACCGAGCGGCTGGGCCTGATCTCCGTGGTGGATCTGCCCTCCGGCGCTCCGCGGCGGCTGACCGCGGCCAAGGACGGGAAACCGCGCCGCGAGATCGACGCGGTCTTCTCCCCGGACTCCAAGACCATCGCGTTTCTCTCCGACGCCGCCAAGGAAAGACAGGTCCAGATCTGGCTGGC
>JBDTXY010000040.1:0-12607 GCA_040005945.1 Acidobacteriota bacterium | reverse complement strand
ACCACGCGGCCCCGCGCGCTCCGCCGAGTAAGAGAATCAAACCCGCGCCCAGGACGCAGAGGCCGATCCGCTGGAGCACGCCGGGGATGCGCAGGTGCTCCTTGTGAAACGCGAAGAACCCAACCAGGTTGAGCGCGAGGCCCAGCGCCACGAGGATCCCGGCTCGGATCCCGACGTGGCGCAGAAGCAGTGCCCGCGTGGCTCCCCGCGCGGAACGCTTGCCCAACGAAAGGGCGAGCGAGACGCCGGCCAGGAAGAGAAAGAAGGGAAAGATCGTGTCCGTGTACGTGCAGCCGTTCCACTCCGCGTGAAGCAGCGGTGGATACACCGCCGACCAGGTTCCGGGATTGTTGACCACGATCATGCCGGCGATCGTGGCCCCGCGCAGAACGTCGACGGAGTCCAGCCGCGGCGCCGCGGTCGGGGCCGGAGTCACCGCCGAGGGAGCGGAACGGGCGCTTCGAGTTCGGGATCCCTCGGGCCTTTGGCCGTCGGGATGACCCGCGCAGGGCTTCGCGCTCCGCGGGTCATTTGCCGAATCGCCCGGCCAGGCCGTCGGGCTCCCGGCCTCCCGTCCAGGCGTCGTCCACGCGAAGCTTTTCCAGATCGATGACTCCAATGACGTCCGCGTGGGTGGCGGCGACCCATGCGCGCTTGCCGTCCGGCGCGATGAAGAGCCCGACGGGGGCCGGGCTGGTCCCGAACCGTTTGGCGAAGACGCGATCCTCCGTGGAGGAGACGGCGTCCCTCCCGATCGCGATGCGCTTGGTCTCCTTGCGCGTGGCCACGTCGAAGATGCCGATGTCTCCGGAGCCGGTGAAGGACACCAGGGCCCGCGTCCCGTCGGGCGTGATCTTGACGCGAATCGGGAACTCTTTCGCCGAAATCGTGAACACGACGCTGAGCGTCTTGGCCTCGATGACGGAGATCGTGTTGGCGCCGCGGTTGGCGACCCAAATCTCACGGCCGTCGGGTGTGATGTCGATGCCTTCGGCCCCCTTGCCGGTGGCGACGTCCTTGACGACCTTGCCCGCGGCCAGGTCGATCACGGTCACGACGCCGTTGGACAGCGACGTGACGTAGGCGCGGCGCCCGTCGGGCGATGCCGCGACCATGTGGGAGACGTCTTTTCCGGTGGGGATCCGCGAAGCGATCTTGCCGGTCCGGGGGTCGACCACGACCAGCTCGCGCTTTCCTTCGGCCGTGACCAGCAGCCGGCCATCGGCGAGCGCCTTGAGCCCATGCGGACGGGATCCCTCGCCGATGTCCAGCCGAGAGGTGACCTTGCCGGTATCCACGTCGATGAACGTCACGTAGCGGCCGGGCTCGGCGGTCCGGCCATAGCCGCTGACGGCCAGCGTCCTGCGGTCGGCCAGCACCTCGGCCTCGTGGGAGCCCTTGTCCACGGCCACGGTCGACCGGGTCTTCCCGGTTCCCGCATCGATGAGCGACACCGAGTTGTCGGACTTGTTGACCACGACCAGAAGATTTCCCGTTGGCTTGGGCGTGGGAGTGGGGGAGGGCCGGCGCGCAGGCGTGGGGGTCGGGGTCGTCTTCGGGAGGGCGGTCGGCTGCGCGTCTCCCGGAGCGGCCGGGGTCGCCGCCGCGTTGGCCTGCGCTCCTCCGGCGACGTCCGGCGAAGCCGACGCGTCCTGCAGCGCCAGGAGAGTCGTCAGGGCCAGGTACAACATGCGGTGCCTCCGATTACGTGTTGAGGACGACCAGCTCGCCGGGCCTCACCGAGAGGCTCGTCGGCGGGGCGGACTCGAGCGCCCCGTAATCGTCTTCGATGCGGACGCCGAACTTGCCGGGCAGGTAAATCCCCGGTTCGATTGTGACCGTGTTGCCCGGAAAGAGCGACGCCGTGTTGCCCCGCACCAGGTAGGGAGGCTCGTGGCCGTCCATTCCGAGTCCGTGACCGAGCCGGTGCGTGAAGAAAGCGCCGTAGCCCGCGTCCTCGATCACCCGGCGCGCGGCGCGGTCCACGTCTTGCGCGGGCACGCCCGCGCGCAGGGCATCGATCCCGGCCATCTGGGCCCGGTTCACGACGGCGTAGACCTTGCGAACCTCGTCCGAAGGCGCGCCGAAGGAGACCGTCCGCGTCACGTCCGACGTATACCCTCGCACACGGCAGCCCGAGTCGATGAGAACGACGTCTCCAACCGCCAGCCGCCGGTCTCCGGGCCCTCCATGGGGCAGGGCCGACGAGGGGCCGAATTGGACGAGCCCGTCCCCGTGGACGCCCAGGCGCTGGAACTCCTGCTCGAGGACGTTGGCCACTTCGCTTTCGGTCATGCCGCGGGACAGCCGCTTGTGCGTGGCCGCGATCGCCAGGCTCGTGCGGCGGGCGGCCTCTTTGAGAAACGCCTGCTCTTGTGCGCTCTTGATCATCCGCAGCGCGTCGAACAGGCTGCCGGCGTCCTGCGCCTGCGCGGGCGCCGCGGCCAGCAGCCTGGCCAGAGTACCGTAGGCAGTGGATCCCTCGACGCCGATCGTCTTGGCTCGCGCGAGCATCTTGGCCGCCCGCGCGATGGGATCCTCGTCTTCCTTCCAGGTCGCGACGTCGTCGACCACCGCGCCGCGCCGGACGTTGTCTTCTTCGAAAGACGGTGTGAGAAGGGCGGCGGGCCCGTCGGAGAACAGCAGCAGCGCCGTCAGCCGCTCGCTGCGGCCCATCGAGATGTTGGCGGTGTACGCCAGGTTCGTCGACGGCGTCACCAACAGCGCGTCGAATCCCTGCGCCTTGGCCGCGGCGCGCAACCGCGCCTGCCGGTCCCGAAAGACCTCGGGCGGAAGTGCCGCGGGCAACGGGGGTTCGTTGGGAGCCGCTGCGAGAGGGTGCGAAGGCAGGAACGCCGCCGCGGTGGCGGCTCCCGTGGCGGCCATCCAGTGGCGTCGGGTCAGGCGCATGCGGGCAAGCCCTCCTGGTGCGGCGCGTAGGATACCGGTTTTTTGGCTCCATAATGGGACGCAGAGGTGACGCGATGCCCTATGACCCGAGGATGACCGCCCCGATGCGCGCGGAGCTGACGCAGGCCGGATTCCAGGAGTTGCGCACGGCGGACGAAGTGGACCAGGCCTTGTCGTCGGCGCCGGGCCCGGTGCTGCTCGTGGTCAACTCGATCTGCGGGTGCGCCGCCGGAATCGCGCGGCCCGGGATCATCATGTCCCTGTCGCATCCCAAAGCGCCGGCCACGCGCACCACGGTCTTCGCCGGCCAGGACATGGAAGCGACCGCCCGGGCGCGGAGCTATTTCGGCGGCAACCCGCCGTCCTCGCCGGAAGTCGCGATCCTCGAAGACGGAAAGCTGCGCTTCCTGCTTCAACGTCACGAGATCGAGGGACGGTCCGCGCAGGAGATTTCCGCTCGGTTGAGCGCGGCGTACGAAGCGAGCTGAACGGCGCCTGACGCCGAGAACCTGCTAGCTCCGGTCGCCGCGCCGATCGCCCCGCCGGCGATCGCTCGCCTTGTCTCCCGGGGAGAAGCGATCGTGTTCCCGGCGCTTGTCGTTGCGCCGCTCGGCGGCGGTACGGCGATCCGAGGCGGAGTCCTTGGAAGATTTGTGCTGAGACATGCGTCGCGATTTTCCTTTGGTCTTGGTGTGGCCTTTTCCAGTCATGTGCGCCCGACCCTAACATGGCTGCCGATGCGAGCATTCCCGGATCTCAGTAGACCCCTCCGGTCAAATGGACGATCGCCATCCAGAGCCCGCGGCTGAATCGGAACGTGATCAACGGCATCACGACGGCGGCTGTCAACCAGATCGACAGGCTCACGGGGAGCGGCCAGGACGGCGAAACCGCCACGCCGATCATCAAGACGAACGCCACGACGAACGTATTGATGTCCAGCGATCCGACCCACTGCCCGTGCTCCCGCGCGAACCCGACGCCGCAGCACGTGCAGTTCTCGTGCATCCGAAAGTAGGTGCGGAAGAGTTTCCCCCGGCCGCAGACGGGGCAGCGCAGCCGCAGCCCCCGCCCAAGGACCATGCGCCAATATCCCTCCGGCCAACCCGAGCGATGCCGCGCGGTCGTGCCGCGCCAGGGAAGAACGGGAGGAGTCGGGTGGGGCGCCGCCATGACCGATTGATCTTACCCCGCTGCGAATCGATCACAGGGGAATTCGCTGTCCTTCTTTCGCGACACCCCATCCCTTCTCCGCGATCCTTCGCCGCGCGCTCGCGTCCCAGAGAAGACGATTCGTGTGGTTGAGGTGGACGAAGAAGAGTCTTCCCGCGAGGTCTCGGCCCGCGATGCGAGCGATCGTCTCCGGCACGAGAGGATGGGGGATTTCCGCGATCGAGCGCCCCGGGATCTCATCGGCGGAAAAAAAGGTTCCGTCGACGCAGGCGACGAGCGTCGGGTCCTGGAGAAAGTCTTCGAGCGCGCGATCCCATTTTTCCCATTTGTCGATGTCGGGAAGCCAAAGGAGCTTGCGATGGGGCCCGCGCACGATAAAGGCCACGGTGTCGGAGTCTTCGTCGCGATGGGGAACGCGGATCGCGGTCACGCCGAGGTTCGCCGTGAGCGCGAGCTCCGTCCCCGGCTCGATCTCGTGAATGGCGATGTTTTCGAGGGCGACCAGGCGGCTCCACGGACGGTTCTCCCGCAGAAACCTGGCCATGGAGGGCGTGCAGTAAACGGGGATGCCTTTGGCGCCGAGCACCTCGCGTCCGAGCTGGGCGAGGCCCAGATAGTGCCCGATGTGCGCATGCGTGAGCAGGATCCCGTCGGGAAGACCGCCGAGCCGCTCGATCTGCTCCCTGAAGTCGGGTGTGGCGTCGATCAGGAATCGCTTTCCGGACTCCGGATCCACCAGGCCCAGCGAGGCCACGGCACGGCGCTTGAGGGGGTCGCGGCGCGCCTGGACGCAGAGGGCCTGATGGCACCCCGGGTGCGGCACGCCCCCGTCCTGCGCGATGCCGAGGACGACGGCCTCCGGCCGAGGCGTCGGCGCGGATCGTGCAAGAAGGAGGGCGAAGAGTAGCGCCGGCATGGCCGGGCACAACTCTAGATCGTTACTTGTAGACTGTCGAACTGGAGGAACCCATGGCCCGCAAGAGTCTTTCCCGTACCACCGCCGAAGCCCTCGGCCCGATCGTCGTTCCGCTGGTCACAAAAGTCGCCCTTCCGTTGGCGCTCGAGAGCATGCGGCGCGGCGGCAAGTTCGACACCCAGAAGTTCTTCGATGAAGCCAAAGCCAGCCTCTCCAGGGGCGTCAAGAAGAGCCGCTCGGATCGGGAGGAGCTCAAGGAGCAGATCAGCGACCGCGGCTCCGAGCTCTACGGCCGCGGCTCCGAGCTTTACGACGAGGTCCGCAAGCAGGGAGCGGACTTCCTGGAGACCCTGACGGAGCGAGGCTCCGCGCTCGCGGACGAGTGGATGGGGCGCCGGCCTCGCCGCCGGTTCCGCCTGGGACACGCGCTGGTGATCCTGGCCGCCGTCGGCATCGGGGTGGCGCTGTTTACGAGGGAATGATCCCGGGCTCGTAAGCGACGCCGGCTCATCGAGCGACTCGCATGACGGGCTTTTGGCCTCGGGGTGAGCCCTACCCGACGGCGAGCCGCTTGTACTTGATGCGGTGCGGCTGGTCGGCGTCCATGCCGAGCCGGCGTTTCCGGTCCGCCTCGTACTCCTGGTAGTTGCCCTCGAACCAGACGGTCTGGCTCTCGCCCTCGAACGCCAGGATGTGCGTGGCGACGCGGTCCAGGAACCAGCGGTCGTGGCTGATGACGACCGCGCAGCCGCCGAAATTGAGGAGCGCCTCCTCGAGCGCCCGCAGAGTATCGACGTCGAGGTCGTTGGTCGGCTCGTCGAGCAACAGCAGGTTGCCGGACTTCTTGAGCGTGCGCGCCAGGTGCAGCCGGTTGACCTCGCCGCCGGAGAGGTCGCCGATCCGCTTCTGCTGATCGGAGCCCTTGAAGTTGAACATCGCGACGTAGGCGCGCGAGGGAATCTCGCGCTTGCCGAGCAGGAGCTTGTCCAGCCCGCCCGAGATCTCGTCGTGGACGCTCTTGGAGGGATCGGCCCGGTCGCGGTCCTGGTCCACGTAGGACGGTACGACCGTGTCGCCGACGGTCAGCTTGCCGGCGTCCGGCTTCTCCTGGCCCACGATCATCTTGAATAGGGTGGTCTTGCCGGCGCCGTTGGCGCCGATGACGCCGACGATGCCGCCGCGGGGGAGGTCGAAGGAGAGGTCCTCCATCAGGAGGCGATCGCCGTAGGCCTTGCGCACGCCCTCCGCGCGCACGACCACGTCGCCCAGCCGCGGGCCGGCGGGGATGAAGAGCTCCTGCGTCTCTCCGCGCAGCTCCGGGCCGGCGTCGGCGAGCATCGTCTCGTACCGCTCGATGCGGGACTTGCTCTTGGCGTGCCGGGCGCGCGGGGACATCTTGATCCACTCGAGCTCGCGTTGCAGCGTGCGGCGCTTGGCGGTCTCCGCCTTCTCCTCGAGCGCCAGGCGCCCCTCTTTCTGCTCCAGCCAGCTCGAATAGTTTCCCTTCCACGGAATTCCCGCGCCGCGGTCCAGCTCCAGGATCCAGCCGGCGACGTTGTCCAGAAAGTATCGGTCGTGCGTCACCGCGACGACGGTGCCGGAATACTCCGCCAGGTGCCGCTCGAGCCAGGCCACCGACTCGGCGTCGAGGTGGTTGGTCGGCTCGTCGAGCAGGAGCAGGTCGGGTTTCTCGAGGAGAATCTTGCAGAGCGCCACGCGCCGCTTCTCGCCGCCCGAGATCTTCGTGACGTCGGCGTCGGGCGGCGGCAGGCGGAGGGCGTCCATGGCGATCTCGAGCTGGCGGTCCAGCTCCCAGGCGTTGACCGCCTCGATCGCGTCCTGGACACGCTGGTACTCGGCCATGACCTTCTCGCTCTGCGCCTCCGAGAGCTCCTCGGCCAGCTTCTCGTTGAGCTGCTCGAATCGCTTCAAGAGCCCGCGCGTCTTGGCGACGCCCTCCTCGACGTTGCCCAGTACGTCCTTGGACGTGTCGAGCCGAGGATCCTGCGGCAGAAAGCCGATCCGCGTTCCCTCGGCGGGGAACGCTTCGCCCGCGAAGTCCTTCTCGACGCCGGCCATGATCTTCAAGAGCGTCGACTTGCCCGCGCCGTTCAAACCCAGGACGCCGATCTTGGCGCCCGGCAGAAACGACAGATAGATGCCCTTCAGGATCTCCCGCTGGGGCGGAACCACCTTGCGCAGGTTGATCATCGAGTAGATGTATTGATGTGCCATCGGGCGGGCGAGTCTATAGCAATGGGGGAGCCTGGCCGATATTGATCCCCATCGTCCCGAACAGGCGGTTCTGGTAGGTCGCGTTTACGAATCCCGCGGCCCGCATCGCCTGCTCCACTCCGCGCTGCGCCGGGAACCGCTTGAGGGATTCGGGAATGTAGAGATACGTCTCCGGGTCGCCGTGAAAGAGCCAGCCCACCGTCGGCATCATCGTGCGCAGGAAGGCCTGATAGAGCGCGCCGGCGAGCGGGTGATCCGGCTTGCCGAAGTCGAGAACGACGGCGCGGCCTCCCGGCGCCAGCACGCGGCGCATTTCGGCGAGGGCCGCCGGAATGTCGGCGATGTTGCGCAGGCCGTAGCCGATCGTGATGAGGTCGAAGCTCGCATCCGCAAACGGAAGGCGGAGCGCGTCGGCGCCCGCGAAGCCGCAGCGGCGGTGCTCGGAAGCCTTGCGGCGGTTGGCCACCGCCAGCATCGGCAGCGTGAAGTCGGCTCCGACCACGAAGGCGGCGCCTCCGGCCTCCGCCAGGAAGCTCAGATCTCCGCTGCCGCAGCAGAGATCCAGGACGCGGGGGGCGCGGGGGAGCCCCTCCAGAGCCAGGCGGACCGTCTGCCGCTTCCAGCGCCGGTGCAGGCCCAAGCTCATGACGTCGTTGACTAAGTCGTAGCGCCACGCCAGGCGCGAGAACATCTCTCGGACCTTGGGCGCGCGCTGCTCGTCGTAGGAGAGGTACTTGTTCGTCACGGCCGCGACAACTATAGATGCCCGCGCGGGCAGGCCCCCATGTTGTAAACTTTTCAGTTCCATGGCCCAAAATCCCCCAGCGTCCGTCAGTGCGGACGAGGCGCGGCGAGTCGCCGAGGAGGCCCGCGAGACGGAGTGGAAAGCCCCGTCTTTTCTCAAACAGATTTTCCTGGGCAATTTCCGTCTGGATCTGGTGCACCCGTTTCCGCCGGCTCCCCCCGAGCGGCCCGAGTTCCGCGCCTTCATGACCCGGCTGGAGCGCTTCCTCAAGGAGAAGGTGGATCCGGACGCGATCGACCGGGACAGCCAGATTCCCCCGCGCGTGATCCAGGGTTTGGCGGAGCTGGGCTGCTTTGGCATGAAGATCCCGAAAGAGTACGGCGGCCTGGGCCTCACGCAGCGCGAGTACGGCGAGGTCATGAAGTTGATCACCAGCCGCGACGGCAACATCGTCGTGCTGCTCTCCGCGCATCAATCGATCGGGGTGCCGCAGCCGCTCAAGCTCTTCGGCACTCCCGAGCAGAAGGCCAAGTATCTTCCGCGGCTGGCCCGCGGCGAGATCTCAGCCTTCGCCCTGACCGAGCCGCAGGTCGGATCCGATCCGGCCAACCTCGCGACGATCGCCACCCGAACCGAGGACGGCGGCTACATGCTCGACGGCGAGAAGCTCTGGTGCACCAACGGCACGGTGGCGGGTCTCTTCGTGGTGATGGCCCGGCACCCCGACACCAAGAAGATCTCGGCGTTCATCGTCGAGAGGTCGTGGCCGGGCGTCGAGGTCGTCATCCGGTGCCACTTCATGGGGTTGAAGGCCATCGAGAACGGCGTCGTCCGGTTCACCCGCGTCCGCGTCCCGAAGGAGAACCTCCTCTGGGGCGAGGGCAAGGGGCTGAAGCTCGCGCTGATCACCTTGAACACCGGCCGCCTGACGCTGCCCGCCTCGTGCGCCGCGCTGGCCAAGCGGTGCGTCGAGATCTGCCGCGTGTGGTCCAACGAGCGCGTGCAATGGGGGCAGCCCGTCGGGCGGCACGACGCGATCGCCCAGCTGCTCGCGGAGATGGCGGCCACGACGTTCGCGATGGACGCGATCACGGACCTGGCCTCGTCCATGGCCGACCTGCACGACCGCGACATCCGCCTCGAGGCCGCCGTGGCCAAGATGTGGAACTCCGAAGAGGGCTGGAAGATCGTGGACCGCACGATGCAGATCCGGGGCGGGCGCGGCTACGAGACGGCCGACTCGCTGCGGGCCCGCGGCGAGGCGCCGATTCCGGTGGAGCGGATGATGCGCGACTTCCGGATCAACCTCATTTTCGAGGGCTCCTCCGAGATCATGCGGCTCTTCATCGCGCGCGAGGCCGTGGACCAGCACTTAGCCGTGGCCGGCGATTTCGCGAATCCGAAGGCGCCCCTCTCGAAGCGTCTCGCGGCGCTGCCTCGCATGGCGGCTCATTACGCATGGTGGTACCCGTCCCGCTGGATCGGTTGGGGACATTGGCCGCGGTTTTCCGAGTTCGGACCGCTGGCCGCGCACGTCCGCTACGCCGACCGCACCACGCGGCGCCTGGCGCGGACGATCTTTCACCTCATGCTGCGCCACGGCCCCAAGTTGGAGAAGCGGCAGGCCCTGCTCTTTCGCGCAGTCGACATCGGCGCGGATCTGTTCGCGATGTCGGCCGCCGTCGCGCGCGCCGAGCAGCTGCGCCGCGCCAAGGGCCCCCATGCGGCGGGCGCCGTCGAGCTGACGGAGACCTTCTGCCGCATGGCCAGCCGCCGCATCGCCGATCACTTCCGCGCGATCGGATCCAACGACGACGTCGCGAAGTACCGGACCGCGCGCCACATCTTAGACGGCGAGCTCGAGTGGCTGGAGGCCGGCCTGACGCCCCAGGAGCTCGCCGGCGACGCGCCCGCGGGCGGCTCTCGCCTCGAGGTGGCCGCCGAAACCGTGCCCGCCTGAGGTAAATTAGCCTCAGCGTGAGCATTCCGGAGGTTCCCGGGTACGAGGTCCAGGACCGCCTTGGCGCCGGAGGCATGGGCGAGGTCTACCGGGCCCGATGCCGCCCCGACGGACGCGTCGTCGCGATCAAGATCGAAGGCTCGAAATCCTCGGACCCGCGGGCCCACTTTCGGGAGCGCTTCCTGCGGGAAGCCCGGATCCTGCGCGATCTGCGCCACGAGAACCTCCCTCAGTTCTTCGGCGTGGGACAGGTTCCCGACGGGCGCGTCTTCATCGCGATGGAGCTGCTGGTCGGCCGCCCGCTGGCGGAGTTCGCCGGCCAGGATCTCGAAACGCTCGTTCCACTGTTCCTCCAGTGCGCCCGGGCGCTCAAGGTCACCTCGGCGGCCGGCGTCGTCCATCGAGACGTTTCCCCGGACAACTTCTTCGTTGTGGAAGTCGGCGGGCGATCCGTCGTCAAGCTGATCGACTTCGGCATCTCGCGCGACGCCGCAGCCATCGCGGACGGGCTCACGCGCGCGGGCACGTTTCTGGGAAAGCTCAAGTACTGCTCGCCCGAGCAGACGGGCCTGTTGCGGTCGTCGGCGCCCGTGGATTGGCGCACCGATCTCTATTCCTTCGGACTCACGATTTACGCGGTCGTCCTCGGCCGCCTTCCCTTCGCGGGCGCCACGTCCCAGCAGCAGTTTCAGGGCCGTGCGCGGGAACTCAAGAGCGCGGTCTTCGAGGACCTTTCCTCGGAGCGGCTACGGAAGCTGCTGCCCCGGATGCTCGCCCGCGAGCCGGAAAGCCGGCCCGGATCCTTCGACGAGGTCGTCGCGGAGCTGCTTCGGGTCAAGGCGGACCTGGCCGAGGAACAAGCCAGCCGCTTCGACGCGAGCGCGCGGCTGCAGGCGCGAAATGTCGAGGCGCGCAGCGCCCCTCCCGCTGCCGCCGCCGTTGGGAGACCGGAAGCGGTCGTGCCGTCTTTGCCGCGGGAAACGCCGCGGCGCCGGTCGGGCTTCGAGACGCTCGCATCCACCAGGGGCCTGGTTCTCGTGTCGTTGCTGTTGGTCGTCGGCGGCCTGCTGCTGTTGGGAATGGGGGCCGGCGCAAAGCTTCTGCCCCCGGTGTTCGTGCTGCTGGGCGCCGTGATCGCCGCGCTGGCCGTGATGCGCTCTCGCGCGGGACGATCCCAGAAGAGCCCGGTCGATCTCGCCCGCGGGCCATCCGCGGCCCAGGCGCCGGACGGGCCTCGGGGTGCCCACCTGGTCGTCAGTGGCGACGGACCCACGCGCGACGTCTGGCTCTGCGGCGATCACGAGGGCTCCTGGCCCGTCGAAATCGTGATCGGGCGGGGGGTGCCCGAAGGCCCCGCGGCCGTCCGGGTGGCATCGCGCGCGGTGTCCGGCCTGCAGGCGCGGCTCCGCCATCAGGGCGGAACGTTCTCGATCGAAAACCTCTCGCGTACCAACACGACCCGTGTGAACGGGCGCGAGCTTTCGGCCGACGAGAAGAAACTCCTCGCGGTCGGGGACAGGATCGAGATGGGTCCCGTGACCATTTCGTTCCACGTCCGTTGAGCTGCCCCCAGGCCTCCGCGCGCCGCGACCAGCCATGAGCTCCGAAGCCCCGACGCTGTTCGAAGGCAAGTACGAAATCATCGGCAAGATGGCCGAGGGTGGGATGGGCGCCATCTACAAGGTGCGGCATCTCCTCTTGGACGAAATTCGGGTCATCAAGGTCATGCGCCCCCAGGCCGCCGAGAGCGAGGAACAGCGCAAGCGCTTCGTCCGCGAAGCGCAGACGGCGACCAAGCTGCGCCATCCGAACATCGTGACCTTCCACGATTTCGCGCTGGACGAGGGCGGCACGGCCTACATGGTCATGGAGTTCATCGACGGCGTGACGCTGGCCCAGCTGATCCGCAAGGGAGGGGCCCTTCCGCTCCCGATCGCCCTGGAGCTGGCCAAGCAGTGCCTCTCCGCGCTGGGATATCTCCATCGCCGCGGAATCGTCCATCGCGACATCTCTCCGGACAACATGCTCATGGCCCGACACGACGAGCAGGGCGCCCAGGTCAAGCTGATCGACCTGGGCATCGCGAAGGTCATCCAGGCCGAAGAGGCGCTGACGGTCGGCGACGCGTTTCTGGGGAAGCTGCGCTATTGCTCGCCCGAGCAGCTCTCCGCCGGATCGACGACCTCGACGCTGGACGGGCGTAGCGACCTCTTTTCCTTCGGGATCGTGCTGTCCGAGATGCTCACCGGCGTCTGCCCGCTTCCGGGCCAGAGCGTGCAATCGATCGTCGCGGCGCACATCAGCGGCCGGCTGCTGACGTTCGAGCAGACCGATCCCCTGGGACGGGTGGTCCCGCCGCTTCGGGACCTGGTGGCGAGCGCGCTGAAGACGGATCCGGCCGAACGGATCCAGACCGCGGAGGAGTTTGCCAAGCGCATCGATGAGGTCGCGACGCGGGAGGGCGTGCGCACCACACCTCAGGAGCTTCGCGCGTTCGCGGACAACGCGCTTGCGGCCCGGCCGGTGAGCACGCTGCAGATCAGGCCCGGCGATCTCCCTCTCTCCGGCGTCGGATCGGCCGCACGTCGCCCGCGGCCCACCCGCGAGCAGCCCGCGATCGCCGATCCGGGCCGGACGATCGTGGAGAAGACCGAGCGCTGGGAGGACG
>JBDTXY010000039.1:0-12895 GCA_040005945.1 Acidobacteriota bacterium | reverse complement strand
CCGGACCTGGCCGCCGACTGGCGCGCCCGGCGGGAGCGCGCACTGCCCGCGGGGTGGAACGCGGATCTGCCGCGCTGGAAGCCGGGGGAGTCGCTGGCCACGCGCGTCGCGTCGGGAAAATCGATCAACGCGATCGCCAAGCACGTGCCGTGGCTGCTGGGCGGCGACGCCGATCTCTCCGAGTCCACCAAGACCAAGATCGAAGGCGTCCCCGACTTCGATGGGCAGACCGGCGCCGGCAACAACATCCACTACGGCGTGCGCGAGCATGCGATGGCTGGAATCGCCAACGGCATGGCGTACCACGGGGGCGTGCGGCCCTTCGTCGCGACGTTTTTCTGTTTTTCCGACTATATGCGCCCGGCGATCCGCCTGGCGGCCCTGAACCGGCTCTCCACGATCTTCGTCTGGACGCACGATTCGATCGGACTGGGCGAGGACGGACCCACGCACCAGGCGGTGGAACAATTGATGTCGCTGCGCGCGATGCCGGAATTCGCGATCATCCGCCCCGGCGACGCCAACGAAACGGCCGAGGCCTGGAGCGCGATCCTGGAGCATCGCGAAGGCGCCGTGGGCCTGGTGCTCTGCCGCCAGAACGTTCCCGTCCTGGACCGTTCGGGCGCCGACGGCGGCGTCTCGCGCGGCGCCTACATCCTGGCGGAGGCCAGCGGCGGGACCCCTAAACTGATCTTGATCGGCACCGGCTCCGAGCTCCAACTGGCCGTCGCCGGGCGGCAGAAGCTGGAGGCCGACGGAGTCCCCACGCGCGTGGTGTCCATGCCGTGTTGGGAATTCTTCGAGCGCCAGCCCAAGGACTACCGGGAGAAGGTGCTCCCGCCGGCGGTGACCGCGCGCCTCTCGATCGAGGCCGGCGTGACGCTGGGCTGGCAGAAATACGTCGGCGACAAAGGCGGCTCGATCGGATTGGACCGATTCGGCGCGTCCGCGCCCGGAGAGGTCGTCCTCAAGGAGCTGGGCTTCACGGTCGAGCACGTCGTCGAAGCCGCGCGAAGGCTCCTGCGATGAAGATCGGGATTGGATGCGACCACGCGGGCTTCCCGCTCAAGCAGGAGATGATCGACCTGGTGGCCAACGCCGGCCACACCGTCGAGGACTTCGGGACCTTCTCGACGGAGCCCGCGGACTATCCGGTGTACGCCCGCAAGGTCGCCGAGGCGGTGGTCGCGGGCCTCTGCGATCGCGGCATCGTTCTGTGCGGCAGCGGCGTGGGTGCCTCGGTGGCCGCGAGCAAGGTCCCCGGCTGCCGCGCGGCCATGTGCCACGACTCCTTCTCCGCCCGGCAGGGCGTCGAGGACGACGACATGAACGTCATTTGCCTCGGGGCGCGCGTGATCGGGCCTCTGTTGGCCTGCGAATGCGTGCGCGCGTTTTTGGGGGCCAAGTTTTCGGGAGCGCAGCGGCATCTCCGCCGCCTCGCGCAAGTCCGGGCGATCGAAGTGGACGCCCGGCAGGGCGTCTTCGACGCCAAGGAAGGGAGACGATCATGAGCGCAAACCCGCTGCTCAGGCTGGGGGAGCTCGGACAGAGCGTCTGGTACGACTTCATCCGCCGCGACCTCTACCAGGGTCCGGAGTTGAAGCGTCTCATCGACGAAGACGGGCTGCGGGGCATGACCTCCAACCCCACGATCTTCCAGAAGGCGATCGCCGATTCCTCGCTGTACGACGAGGACGTCAAACGCGCGGGCGGCGCGGGCAAAGACCCTGCCGCCACTTTCGAATCCCTGGCAGTGGCCGACGTCTGCGCCGCCGCGGACATCTTTCGTCCCGTCTACGACGCCAGCGGCGGCGACGACGGTTTCGTCTCCATCGAGGTCGGACCGAAGCTGGCCCACGACACGCAAGGCTCGATCCAGGAGGCGAGGCGGCTCTGGAGCTCGTGCGGACGGCCCAACGTCATGGTCAAGATCCCGGGAACGGCCGAGGGCGTGCCGGCGATCCGCCAGTGCCTCGCCGAAGGAATCAACATCAACATCACGCTGCTGTTTTCGGTGCCCCGCTACCGGGAAGTCATGGAGGCGTATCTGTCGGCGCTGGAGGAGCGGGTCCGGCTGCGCCAGCCCATCGACCGCATTCGGTCGGTGGCGAGCTTCTTCGTCTCGCGGGTGGACACCAACGTGGACAAGAAACTCGACGCGCTGACGAAGGCGGGCAACGCCAAGGCCGCGCCGCTGCGCGCGAAACTCGCGATCGCCAACGCCCGGATCGCGTACCAGGCCTTCGACGAGGTCTTCGGCGGCGAGCGCTTTATGGCCATGAAGGGCCAGGCTGCGAGCCTGCAGCGGCCCCTCTGGGCCTCGACCTCGACCAAGGATCCCTCGCTTCCGGATCTGTATTACGTCGAGGCGCTGATCGCGCCGACCTCGGTCGACACCATGCCCCCCGAGACGTTCCAGGCCTACAAGGACCACGGCGATCCGAAGGTGCGCATCGCCGAGGACCTGGCGGGGGCGCGGGCGGCGTTCCAGTCGCTGGCCGAGCTGGGCATCGATTTCGCCGTCGTCGCGCGCGAGCTCGAGGACGACGGTGTCAAGAAGTTTTCCGACTCCTTCGACGGCCTGCTCAAGACGATCGCGGAGAAGGAGCGCGCGATGAGGGTCGCATGAACCTGATGCCCGACGGTGCCGCCGCCCGATGCCGGCAGGCCGCTTCCTTCCTGGAGGCGAAAAGCGCGGTGGCGCGGATCTGGGCGTTCGACGCATCGTTCTGGAAAGCCGAGGCGGTGGCCCGCAAGTCGATCGAGAGCGCCCTGGGCTGGCTGACGATTCCCGAGCGCATCGCCCCGACCCTGCCCGACCTGCAGAGCTTCGTCTCGGAGGTTCGTCCCGGCACGGACCGCGTGGTCGTCCTGGGGATGGGCGGCTCCAGCCTCGCCCCCTACGTTTTCGGCCGCACGTTCGGGTCCGCGCCCGGGTTCCCGCAGCTCGAGGTGCTGGACTCCACAGCGCCTTCGGCCGTGGAAGCGACCGCGGCGCGCAGCGATCCGGCCCGCACGATCTTCATCGTGTCGTCCAAGTCGGGCACGACGCTGGAGCCCAACATCCTCTTCGACTTCTTCTACGATCACGCCAGCCGTGAGCTGGCCGGGCGAGCGGGCGAGCGATTCCTCGTCATCACGGATCCGGGTTCCGCCCTCCAGAAAGAAGCGGAGTCCCGCCGCGTCCGAAAGATCTTTCCGGGCGACCCGCAGATCGGCGGACGCTACTCGGCACTCTCCAACTTCGGGCTGGTGCCCGCGGCGTTCCTGGGAGTCGACGTGCGCGGCTTGGTCGAGCGCGCGCGCAAGATGGCGGAAGCGTGCCGCGCGGCGGGAGGGGAGAATCCGGGCCTGCTGCTGGGGGCGTCCATCGGGGCCGAGGCGCTGGCGGGGCGCGACAAGCTGACGTTCTCCATCGGCGCGCCGGCCGACCGCTTCGGCATGTGGCTCGAACAGCTCATCGCGGAGTCGACCGGCAAGGAGGGCAAGGGAATCCTCCCGGTCGAGGGCGAGGCGCTGGGCGGACCCGCGGTTTACGGCGCGGACCGATTCTTCGTCCGCTACGACACCAAGGGCCGCGTGGATTCCGGTCAGCGCGCCCGCATGGCCGCGCTCGTAGAGCACGGGCATACCTCCGTGTCGTTCCTCCTTCAGGATCCGTTGGATCTGGGCGCAGAGATCTTCCGCTGGGAGTTCGCGACCACGGTGGCCGGAAAGGTCCTGGGCATCAATCCCTTCGACCAGCCCAACGTGCAGGAGGCCAAGGACCGCACGAACGCGATTCTCAAGGGTTCCCCGGCGCCTGCGGCCGCGCCCGCGGGGGCGGTCGTGGACGAAGAGGCGCTGACCGAGCTGTTCGCCTCGCTCCTGCCCGGCGACTATTTCGCGATGACCGCGTACATCGACGACACGCCGGAGACCGAGGCAGCGCTTCAGGGAATTCGCATCCAGATCCGCAACGCGAAGCGCGTCGCCACGACGATCGGATACGGGCCGCGCTTCCTCCATTCGACCGGACAGTTCCACAAGGGCGGGCCGGCCAGCGGCGCGTTCCTGCAGGTGGTCTGCGAGCCCTCGCTGCAGGCGTCCATCCCCGGCAAGCCCTGGGGATTCGGCCAGGTCATCGCGGCGCAGGCGGAGGGCGATCTGGCTTCGCTCCAATCGCGCGGCCGCCGGGTCCTGCGCGCGTCCTTGCCCCGCAACGTGGGCCTGGGCCTCCAGGAGCTGGCGGGCGCCGTGCACCGGGCATTGCGCGCATGAGCACCGTGGCGCCGGCGCCGGTCGTTCCGCGTCGCAGCGAGGAGACGATCCGCCCTCCTTGCACGCTGATCATCTTCGGCGCCTCCGGAGACCTGACGCGGCGGCTGCTCGCCCCGGCGATCGCGCATCTGAACCGGGACGGCGCCATCTCTCCCGACTTCGCGATCGTGGGGGTCGGACGGACTCCGTATACCGACGACGCGTTTCGCGCGCACCTCCAGAGCGGCGCCCGCGAGTTCACTCCACCCAACCAGGGCCGGCCTGGCGACCTGCCGTCGACCGTCGAATATATCGCCGGTGACTTCGGCGACCGGGAGCTCTACCGCAAGGTGAAATCGGCGATCGAGGCGATCGAGGGCCGGAGGCGCGGCGCCCGGAACCGGATCTTCTACTTCGCCACCCCCCCCGACGCCGACGAGACGATCGTCGAGGCGCTGGGCGCGGAAGGTCTGGCCACCGTCGAGGATGGATGGGTTCGCGCGGTGGTCGAAAAGCCCTTCGGCCACGACCTGGCCTCGGGCCGGCACCTGAATCAGGTCCTGCTGTCCGTCTTCCCCGAGAAGCAGATCTACCGGATCGACCATTACCTGGGCAAGGAGACCGTCCAGAACATCTTCGTCCTGCGTTTTGCCAACGGCATCTTCGAGCCGCTGTGGAACCATCGCTACGTCGATCACGTCCAGATCTCGGTGGCCGAGGCCGTGGGCGTGGGACACCGCGCCGGTTTCTACGAGGGCGCGGGCGTGCTGCGCGACATGTTCCAGAACCACCTCATGCAGCTTCTGACGTTGACGGCGATGGAGCCGCCCGCCGCCTACGAGGCCGAAGCGATCCGGGCCGAGAAGGTCAAGGTCCTTCAGTCGATCCGGCCGTTTCCGGAGGACGCCATCGACGATTGGGCGGTGCGCGGCCAGTACGGATCCGGGGTAGTCGACGGGCGCAAGGTGCCGGGATACCGCGAAGAATCCAAGGTCGATCCGGAGTCTCCGACGCCGACCTACGCCGCCTTGAAGATCGCGATCGACAACTGGCGGTGGGGCGGGGTGCCGTTCTATTTGCGGTCGGGCAAGCGCATGGGCAAGCGCGTCAGCGAGATTGCCATCGAGTTCAAGTCCGTGCCGCACCGCTTCTTCAGCCGCGCTTCGGGCGAACTGTTGCCCAACGTGCTGCGGCTCCACATCCAGCCGGATGAAGGCGTCTCGTTGAAGTTCGGCGTCAAGATTCCGGGCTCGGTCCTCCAGATCCAGTCGGTCTACATGGATTTCCCTTACTCCAAGCTGGGCGCTCCCATCGCCGGCGGCTACGAGCGTTTGCTCTTGGACGTCACTCACGGGGACCAGACGCTCTTCATCCGCGGCGATGAGGCCGAGCACGCCTGGGAAGTGCTGACCCCCATCTTGAACGCCTGGGAGAAGATGCTGCCCGCGGAATTTCCCAACTATGCGGCCGGGACCTTCGGCCCCGAATCCTCGGATAAGTTCCTCGAGCGCGACGGGAGGCGCTGGAGGACCCTTTAGCAGGCGGCGGACGGATGCGGCATGACGTCTGAACGGCTGCGGTGGCCGTATGTCGCCGTGACAATGGCCGCCGTGGGGATGGCCTGCCTCTGGTTTCTCGAGGGATATCCCACGGTGATCTACGACTCGTGGGGCTACTACTACCTGAGCGAGATCCTGCGGACGAAGGGGCTGCTCGCGTGGCCGACGGACGTTCGCACCTACGGCTATCCTGCGTTCCTCGCTCTGGTGTCCGGTTTTCGCGGTCTGCCTCCCGAGGAGCTCCGACTCCTGGCTTTTGGAGCGCAGCTGGCCGCGTGCCTGGGGGCCTGCGCGTACGTCTCCCGCAAGCTCGCGGCGCTCTTTCGCTCGGAGTCGGCGGGATTCTGGGCGTACGCGATCGGCGCGCTCAATCCGGTGCTCCTGCTGCATTCCACCGAGCTCTTGAGCGATCTGATGTCGGCGGTCTTGATCCAGCTCGCGGTCGCCCTGTCATGGCGGGTCCCGGCCGACGCCGCGACTTCGCGCGTGGCGATCCGACGTCCGTTTCTCGCGTTCTTGTGCGCGGGCGCCGCGACGTCGGTCCGGCCGGCCAACGTCGTCGTCGTGGCCGCGCTCGTGCTGGTGTGGGCTGTGCGCGCCGTACGCTGGCGCGATCTGCGCTGGGGAAGTGCGGCCGCAGCGGCCGCGGGGCTTCTCCTTCCACTCATCCCGCAGCTGGCGATCAACTACAGGATCTATGGCAAGGTGAATTTCCTGATCGTGAAGAGCCTGTATCGGATGCAGGCGCAGTGGGGGATGGCCGCACTCAAGTACGGCACCGTCGTCATGCCAGACCGCTCTCCGTTTCTGGTCTACACGAGCCCGCTCTTCCGGGGCGACCCAACGCCGCGAGCGTTTCTCCTGCACCACCCTTGGGAGTACCTGGCGACCCTCGCGCTGCACGGATTCGCGATGCTGGACTACGACCTGCCGTTCACGATCATCACGAACCTGAACCCCTGGTACCGATGGCCGCTCTCGGTTCTCAACTACGCGCTCGGGTACCTGGCGATCGTGGGATGCCTGCTGGCCGTCGTGCGATGGATCCGGCGCCGGCGGTTCGACGAAACGGAGTTCGCGCTGGCGAGCACGATCGTCGTCGGCGCGGCGTACCTGCTGATCTACCTTCCCGTGGAGGTCGAGAACCGATTCGGGCTCACGCTGGAAGCGCTGATGACGCCGTTGATCCTCGTCAGCCTCGTCTGGCTCGTGCGTGAGGGCGCGCGCCGCCCGTCCGTTCGGAGGCTCCTGATCCTGGGAGCGTTCGCGGCCGCCGCCTCGGGAGTGGTCCTCTCCTCATGGATCAGCCGGCAGCAGACGAATCCCCGGATCGCCAGCCCCGCCAACGCCTTCGTGCTCGATCCCCCGCGCGCGCGGCCGCCCGCGTCACCGTCGCCCCTTCCGTCTCTGCGGCCCTAGGCCTCTTTCGCCTCGCCGCCCTTGCCGGCCTTGGCCTGGGCGATGACTTTTTCCTGGAGGGCGTGCGGCACCTCGGAGTAGTGGGAGAACTCCAGGTGGAACGACCCGCGTCCCTGCGTGATCGAGCGCAGCTGCGCGCCATAGGTCAACAGCTCCGCCATGGGAACCTGCGCCTTGATGACGGTGTCGTCGTCGGCGGCGTCCATGCCCTGCACGTGTCCGCGGCGGGAGGAGAGATCGCCCATCAGGTCGCCCACGTACTCGTTGGGCGCGGAGATCTCCACGTTCATCACGGGCTCGAGCAGGGTCGGCTTGGCCTGGGCCATGGCCTCCTTGTACGCCAGCGCGCCGGCGAGCTTGAAGGCGAGCTCCGAGGAGTCGACGTCGTGGTACTGGCCGTCGTACAGCGTCACGCGGAAATCGACCATCGGGAATCCGGCCAGGAAGCCCTTGCGCCGCACTTCCTGGATCCCCTTTTCGACGGCGGGGATGAAGTTGCGCGGAATCGCGCCGCCGTAGATGTCGTCCACGAACTCGAAGTCCTTGCCGCGGGCCAGAGGCTCCACCCGGATGCGGCAGTCGGCGAATTGCCCGTGTCCCCCGGTCTGTTTCTTGTGCCGGCCGTGGGCCTCGGCCTTGCGCGTGATCGTCTCGCGGTACGGGACCTTGGGGGGATGGAGGATCACTTCGACGCCGTAACGTTTCTTCAAACGCGCGACCGCGATCTCGACGTGCAGCTGCGAGGCCCCGGCGAGGTGAAACTCCTTGGTCTCTTCGTCCCGCTGGAACGCGAGCGAGGGATCCTCCTCGATCAGCTTGTGGAGCGCGGTCCCGATCTTGTCTTCGTCGCCCTTGGCCTTGGGCTCGATGGCGTAGGCGATCGAGGGCTCGGGCACGGAGAGGCTGGGAATCACGACCGGCAAATCCTTGGCCGTCAGCGTGTCGCCGGTGAACGTGTCCTTGAGCTTCGCGACCGCGACGATGTCTCCGGCCCTGGCCTCCGGGACGCTGACGTGCTCCTTGCCCTGCGGGAGGAAGAGCCCCGAGAAACGCTCCGGCGCGGCCTTGGACGAGTTGAAGTAGGTGCCGTCGGACTGGAAATGGCCCGAGAAGACCCGCAAATACGAGATACGCCCCGCGAACGGATCCGAAACCGTCTTGAAGACCTGCGCGACCGCCGGGTCCTTCTCGTTGTGGAACAAGACCACGGGCTTGCCGTCTTTGCCGGTGCCCTCGACCCGGCGCGACGCGGGGGAGGGCAGCAGCGCGACGCAGGCGTCCAGAATCCGCAGGACGCCGATCCCCTGCGCGGACGAAGCGCACACGGCCGGGAAGATCTTCCGTTCGACGATCTCCTGTTGGAGTCCGGGGAGGATGTCCTGGGCCTCCAGCGTTCCCTGGGCGAAGAACTTCTCCATCAGCTCGTCCTCGCCCTCGGCCACCTGCTCGACGAGCCGCTCGTGCTCGGCCTTGGCCCGCTCGGCGATCTCCGCGGGGATCGGTCCGTCCACGCGCTTGCCGGTGTCGTGGAAGTGCGCCTCCATGCGGACGAGGTCGACGGTCCCGCGGAAGGACTTCTCCTCGCCGAAGGGGATCTGGAGCGCCACGACGCCGCGCCCGAACTTCTTCTGGAGGCCCTCCATGACGCGGTCGAACGAGGCGCGCTCGCGATCCATGCGGTTGACGACGAAGATCACGGGGCGGCCGAACTCGGCGGCGAACTTCCAGACCCGCTCCGTCTGGACCTCGACGCCCGAGACCGCGTCGAGGACGATCAGGGCCGAATCCGCGGCGTAGACCGCGGACCGCGCCTCGGGAGCGAAGATGCCGTAGCCCGGGGCATCCAGGAAATTGATGCGCGTGTCGCGGTGGACCGCGTGGGCGCAGGACAGGTTGATGGAGATCTTGCGGTCGATCTCCTCGGCGTCGAAATCGGTGAGGCAGGTCCCGTCGTCGATCTTGCCCGCCCGGGTCGTCGCGCCCGCGGCGTAGAGCAGGGCGGAGACCAGCGTGGTCTTGCCGACGGTGTTGTGACCCACGACGGCGACGTTTCGGATTTGAGCGGCGGAGAGTGGTTTCATGGGGCCGGATTATATTGAAGGCGCGCAAGCGCGTTGGAGCACCACGAACAGAAATACCGCGGCCGCCGCCAGGAGGACCCCCGCGAGCAGCAGGGCGGCGGCGACCGCCTTTCCGCTGGTCAGCCGTTGCGCCTCCGTCTCTTTCACGGCTCGCGGAGCCGGCGCGGGATGGCCCACAATGGAACGGCGATGACGGCCATTTCGTGCCTGGCGATCGGGATCGCGTTCCTCGTGGCCGTCGCCCTGCTGGTCTTCGCCGGCGTGATGATCGGCTGGGTCATCCCGTGGCTGATGGAGCGCTCCCGGGCACAGCCACCCGAGCCTCCCCCGAATAAAGATTGAAGCCCTTCTCCCGAAGGAACCCCGCCAGCGTCATGCCCGAGGAACGCGCGAGGTCGATGGCCAGGCTCGAGGGCGCCGACACGGCGGCCACGATCGGGATCCCGGCGGCCAGAGCCTTCTGAACGATCTCGAAGGATGCGCGGCCGGACACGCAGAGAACCGACTCCGAGAGCGGCAGGCGACCCTCCCGAAAGAGATGGCCGATCACTTTGTCCACGGCGTTGTGGCGGCCGACATCCTCACGGGCGGCGATCAATGCGCCGGACGCCGTGAAGATGCCGGCGGCGTGAAGACCGCCGGTCTGGCCGAAGGTCGTCTGCGCGCGCCGCAGTTTTTCGGGCAGCGACAGCAGGACCTCGGCCGCGACGACGACGGGGGAGTCTACCGCCGGGAATTGGCCGCGGATCGATTCGATCGACCCCTTGCCGCAGAGGCCGCAGGAAGAGCTGGTCAGGAGCATCCGGCGCGCGCGGTCCAGATGCGCCCCGGCCTGCGCCGTGGTCCGGACCAGCACGACGTTGCCCTCCTCTTCGGCGGAGCGGGTCTCGCGGCAGTGCTCGATGCGGACGATCTCCTCTGGCCGCGAGACGACCCCCTCGGTCACGAGCCATCCCGCCGCCAGATCGTAGTCGTGGCCGGGGGTCCGCATGGTCACGGCCAGCGTCTGGCCGCCGATCCGAATCTCCATCGGCTCCTCGACGGTCACGCAATCCTCTCGCGGGGCCAGCCGTCCGGCCTCGTAACGGGCGATCCGCTCCACGTGGACGGCCTCGTCGGAGGGTTCCATCAAGCCGACAATATGCCGTCCGGACGGCCATTTTGCCGATTTGCCCCGGCAGGTCCGAATTTCCACGCTTCACGGCAACCTGCTAGAATTTCGCGGAACCCGGCGTGCCCTGGTTGGGGCACCGCCTTGGAGCGGTGTGTCGGGTGGGAGGGACTCGTTCTCAACCTATGCCCGACAAGGTAGCCGCGGGGGCCCGCCTGGGCAAGCTCGGCCGTTACGAGGTTCTCAACGAGCTCGGCAAGGGAGCGATGGGAATCGTGTATCTGGCCAAGGACCCGGTCATCGGCCGGATGGTCGCGATCAAGACGATCCGGACTTCCCATACCGGCGACGACGACTCGGAGTCGCGCGAGTTCCGCGAGCGCTTCGTGCGGGAGGCCCAGACCGCCGGAATTCTGTCCCATCCCAACATCGTGACGATCCACGACATCGGCGAGGACACCGGCAGCCGCACGTCGTTCATCGCGATGGAGTACATCGAGGGCCGCAACCTCAAGTCGCTCCTGGGCGAGAAAAAGAAATTCAACTGGGACGAGATCGCGGACTTGATCGCCCAGATTGCCGAGGCGCTGGACTACGCCCACCGCAAGGGCATCATCCACCGCGACATCAAGCCCGCCAACATCATCATGACCACGGATGGGAAGATCAAGATCACCGACTTCGGGATCGCCAAGATCGCCTCATCCAACCTGACGACGACCGGCCAGTTCCTCGGGACGCCCAACTACATGTCGCCCGAGCAGGTCTCCGGCGCGCCGGTCGACGGCCGGAGCGACATCTTCTCCCTGGGCGTAGTGCTCTACGAGCTGCTGACCAATCGCAAGCCGTTTTTGGGCGACAACCTGACCGCCATCTCCTACAAGATCGTGCACGAAGACTTCACGCCGCCGGCCGATCTCTCGAGCGAAGTGCCGCCGGAGTTCAACTCGATCGTGGCCCGCGCGATGGCCAAGGATCCGTGGAATCGCTACCAGCGGGGCAAGGACCTGGCCCTGGCCCTCTATCAGCTCAAGGCTCATCTGGAGGAGCAAAAGGCGCTGGAGGACCTGGGCACGATGGTGTCGGCGGCGGAGAACCTCCCGACGCTCAAGCTGTCGAACCTCCAGGAGCTGGCTGCAATGGGCGCGCCGCGAGACACGACGGCGTCTCGCCCGCTTCCGACTCCCCGACCGTCGACCTCGGTACCCCCGCCCCCGCCGCTGGAGAGAGAAGCCACGCGCGCCGAGGTCAGTCCGCCCGAGGCGATGAACTCGACCGACCCGGTGTCGATCTCGCCCCTGACGAGAGTCTCGCCGCCGCCGCCGTTGTCTCCGTCCGAGCCCGAGGCTGCGCTGCCGATGGCGGCGAGCTGGCCGGAGACTGCCGAGCCCGCGCAGCCCCCGATGGAACCGCCAACGGTCGAGCAAGATTGGAAGAAGCTGGCCAAGGCGGAGGTCAACCCGCGCTGGTTCTGGAGAATCGTCGGTGCCGGCGCGCTGGTCCTCCTGGCTCTGGCCGTCGGGTATTTCGCGACGCGCGCCAAGTCGGCCTCTCCGCCGCCGACTGAGCACGATGCGGCGCTCGAGCAGGACGTTCGCCAGAGAAAACTGGCGTTGGAAGAAGGCAAGAGGCTCTTCTCCGCCGGCAAGTACGAGGAGAGCCTGGCCCAATTCCGGCAAGTCCTCGCCCGCAGTCCCAATAACCAGGAAGCGCGCCAGTACGCCCAAATGGCGGAGAACGCGGTTACCAGCCATCAGCAGGAGCAGCAGAGGGTTCAGCAGGCGGGGGCGTTGGTCGAGGCGGCCAAGACATCGCTGTCCGAGGGACGCAACGACGAGGCCAAGACGCGGGCCGAGGAGATCCTGGCTCTGGACGCCAGCAACGCGGACGCCCTCGCGATCCGCGACGAGGCGGACAAGAAGATCACGGATGCCCGATCGGCCGCCGACACGGCCCGCAAGAAGACCGCGAAAGCCAAGGAGCAGCTGGCCAAGAAGAATCTGGCTCCCTCGCCCGCGCCCGTCGCGAGCAAGGTCGCGGCGCCGGCGGTGCAGGGCCCGGCACCCGTACCGGTTCCGGGAAACGCAACGCTGCGGCTCACGTTTCAATCGCCGATTCCCGAAGGCAACATCATGGTGGCCGTCAACGACCAGATCCTCCTGAGGAAGTCGTTCTCGTTCAAAAAGAACGAGAACCGGATCGTCTCGGCGAACCTGACCGTCGCCTCCGGAACGGTGGCCGTCAAGGCCTGGTTCTCGGGTCCCAACATGCCCGCTGTCCTGGCCGCGACCAGTACGCAGCTGAACGGCGGCGAGAGTCACACGCTGCTGATCGACTACGCGGGCGGCGGCTTGACGGTGAAAGTCCAGTAGCTCGGGTCGCGCCGGAGCCCTTTGCACAACGGGCCCGGATCGCGTATAAACCCACACCTCTCGGGGCGTAGCGCAGCCTGGTAGCGCACTCGGTTCGGGACCGAGTGGTCGGAG
>JBDTXY010000038.1:0-13160 GCA_040005945.1 Acidobacteriota bacterium | reverse complement strand
GAGATCTCCTCGTCCTCGATCGGGACGATCCGCGGCAGCACCTCGATGATCGTCACCTTGGAACCGAAGCGCGCGTACATCGAGGCGAATTCGACTCCCACCGCCCCGGAGCCGATGACCAGGAGAGACTTGGGCACTTCGGTCGCTTCCAGGATCGACGTCGACGACAGGATCGTCTTGTCGTCGATGTCCAGGCCCGGGAGCGACCGCGGCGAGGAGCCGGTCGCCACGATGACGTTGCGGGCGGCAAAGGCGGTCTCCGCGCCGTCGGGACCCGCGACCGTGACGCGTCCCGCGCCGGCCAGCCGGCCGAATCCGCTGGCGACGTCGACGCGATTCTTCTTCATCAGGTAGGACACGCCGTTGGTGGACTGCCGGACCACCTTCTCCTTGTGCTTGATCGCCGCGGGCATGTCCAGGCGGACCTCGCGCGCGCTCACCCCGACCTCGGCGCCGTGTTTGGCCTCCTCCAGCAGGTCCGCGGTGTGCAGGAGCGCCTTGGTGGGGATGCATCCCCAGAGCGTGCAGACGCCACCCAGGCGCGGCTCCTTCTCGACAATCAGCACCGACATCCCCAGCTGCGCGGCGCGGATCGCGGCGACGTATCCGCCGGGGCCCGAGCCGATGATGATGAGGTCGTAGGACTTGGATTGGTTCATGCCGACTCTCGCTCCAAAAAAGGTCGTAAGAGTATCAGCACGTCACAGACGTGCGTCTAGAATGTCGCAGTGAAACGCTCGGGCCGATGGATCCTCTACGCCGGAATCGCGGTTTGCGTCGCTTGCGGCGGGGAGAAGGCTCCGGAGGAACAGGGCATCAAGATCGGCTTCTACGGGGCGCTGACCGGACCCACGGCCACCTTCGCCATCTCCGGAAAGAACGGCGTGCTGCTTGCCATCGACGAGCTCAATCGCGCCGGAGGAGTTCTGGGAAAATCGATCGTGCTGCTCTCCGAGGACGACCGGGGCGAGGCGTCCGAGGCGGCATCCGTGGTCTCCAAGCTCATCACGCGGGATCACGTCATCGCGATCATCGGGGAGCAGGCCTCGTCGCGGACCCTGGCCGCCGCTCCGATCGCGCAGAGCTACGGTGTTCCGATGATCAGCCCCACATCGACCAACGTGGAGGTCACCAAGAAGGGCGACTACATCTTCCGCGTGTGCTTCATCGACGCCTATCAGGGGCGCGCCGCCGCGGAGTTCGCCCGCAAGGACCGGAAGGCGAAGACGGCTGCGATCCTGATCGACTCGCGCAGCGACTACAGCGTCGGCCTGGCCGAGGCGTTCCGCAAGAACTTCGAGACGCTGGGCGGCAAGATCACGAGGGAGCTCAAGTACGCCGAGGGCGACAGCGATTTCTCGGCGCAGCTGACCGCGATCCGGCCCGAGCAGCCCGACGTTCTCTTCATCCCCGGCTACTACACGGACGCCGGCTTGATCGCCCGGCAGGCGAAATCGCTGGGGCTGCGGGCCACGCTGCTGGGCGCCGACGGGTGGGATTCTCCCAAGCTGGTCGAGATCGGCGGCGACGCCATCGAAGGCGCCTACTTCGTGAACCACTACTCCGTGGACGATCCCGCGCCCGCGGTCCGCCGGTTCGTCGACGCCTACAAGGAGCGCTATGGGGCCGAGCCCGACTCGATCGGCGCCTCCTCCTACGACGCGATGCGGCTGCTGGCCGACGCGATCACGCGGGCCGGCTCGACCGAAGGCAAACGCGTGCGGGAGGCCCTAGCTTCGACCCGGGACTTCCCGGCCGTCACCGGAGTGATCACGATGGACGCGGACCGCAATCCCGTCAAGCCCGCGGTGGTCCTCCGCGTCGAGAAGGGGCGCCTGCGCTTTGCCGCGTCGATCGCGGCGGGCTCGAGCGAGTTGCCACCGAAAGTTTCTGCTCCGGAACCCATCAGTAACCCTGGCGCCAACCGCTGAGAACCACTCTCCGCTCCCGCCGGGCGCGTCGAGCGCCCACTCAAAAAAACTAGGGCTGTGCGGGGGTCTCGGCGGGCTCGATGATGAACTCGTCGAACGACGCCTCCCCGGGACCCGTGGCCGCCAACCCGGTCCGACCGGCGACGGGATGGGGATCCTTGGCGTCGAACAGCTTCTGGTCGTTGAAGAAGACCGAGAGCGTCGGCCCGGCCGCCGTGACCGCGTAGCGCTCCCAGGGGCGCTGCAACGGCATCTTCCCGCGGCCGAGCTCCTGCGCCTTGCCGTCGACGTACGAGGACAGCACGACCTCGCCGGAGGCGTCGACGAACAGCACCAGGAAGTTCTTCTCGTCCTTCATGCGGAGAATCAAGCCCTCGCGCCCGGAACCCTGCTTGACGAACGTCGAGACGGACCCGTCCTGAAAGGAATAGTTGCGCCGAAGGGCCGCGGCGATGGAGTCCGCGGGGCGGGACTGCTCGACCTGAACCAGCCGGTTGGGAGCCGACGGCGGATTGAGGTCCGTCAGGATGAGCCACTTCGCCTTGCCCGGCACGCCCAGGACGACGGCGTCGAAGAAGCCCGGCGTCCGCATCACGCTGTCCGAGTCGAAATGGTTCCGGACCTTTTCCGCGCGGGCCGGGGCCGCGGTCAGCGCCGGCAACCCGAGGACCAGGATCAGCCAGGGCCAGAGTCGCTTGGAGATTTTCATCACTGCCGCAAACCCTCCGGATGCTCTAAAATTCCTTCTTATGGAAACCAACTCCCCCAAGGCATCGAGAGTGTACCGAATGAATCGCGAGGGCTATGCCTTCGTTCTGGACCGCCCCGAGGTCGAAAAGTTGAAGGCCATGCCCGACTTCGAGGGCCGGGAAGAGCCGGCCGTCGCCGAAGACTTCCTGCGATTCCGGGCCGAAAGCTGGGCCGACGTGCTCTCCTCGGCGGGCGCCGAGCCAGGCGAGATCGCCGTCTCGATCGATCCTCATCAGAAGAAGGCGCACCTGAGCCGCGCGCAGCGGATCGTCATCACGGCGGATATCTAGAAACTCAGGATCCCCACGATCTTCCCGTGCAGCGCCAGGAAGGACTGGCGCGAGTAGGGATCGACGACCACCCGCAGCTCGGCGGGCGAAGGGACGTCGGCGGCGACCGACTCCACGAGCCGCTCGGCCTGGCCGTCGAAAAAGGTTTCGCCCAGCTCGGCGTCGGATTTTCCCCGCGATCCCGCGAGCTCCCGCAGCCGGGCCAGATCCGCCGGCTCCAGACGCAGCCGATAGCCGCGGGATTCCCGGTACACGGGCTCCCGGCTGTCCAACAGATCCGGCCGGGAGGGCGAGTGCGGCGCGGGATCGGGAAGACGGCCCGTCACGGTCTCCGCGGCGGGAGCGACCGGCATGTCGAGGTCCTCGGGCGTCGTCGGATCGTCGGGAGACTCGGGCGGGATCGTCGGATCGTCGGGAGTCATGCTCAGCGTCCCGCCAGCACGTTTTTGGAGATGACGATGCGCTGGATCTCGCTGGTGCCCTCGTAGATCGTAGTCACGCGGGCGTCTCGGTACAGGCGTTCGACCGCGTATTCCCGGGAGTACCCGTAGCCTCCGAAGATCTGCACCGCTCGGGCGGCGACCGCGTTGGCGATCTCCGAGGAATAGACCTTGGCCATCGACGACTCCTTGGAAAAGCGCGCTCCCGGTTTCTCCGAGAGCAGCGCCGCGCGATAGGTCAGAAGCCGGGCCGCGTCGATCTGCACGCGCATGTCGGCGATCTGGAACGCGATGGCCTCGTGCTCGGCCAGCTTGCGCCCGAACGTCTCGCGGGTCTGCGCGTATTCCACGGAAGCGTCGTAGGCGGCCTGCGCGAGCCCGATGCCTTGGGCCGCGATCGAGATGCGGGAATGATCGAGGGTGGTCATCGCGATCGTAAAGCCCTGGCCCTCCGCCCCGAGACGGCGCTCCTCCGGCACCCGCACGTCCTCTAAGAAAATGGCCGCCGTCTGGGAGGCCCGCAGGCCCATCTTGTCCTCGGGCGCGCCGATGCGCAGGCCCGCGTCGTCCCGCGACACCAGAAACGACGTGATGCCCCGCGATCCCGCCGACGGGTCCGTCATGGCCATCACCACGTACCATTTCGCGACGCCCGCGTTGGTGATCCAGGCCTTGGCACCGTTCAAGACATAGGAGCCGCCGTCGCGGACGGCGCGCGTCTTCTGGTTGGCGGCGTCGGACCCGGACTGGGGCTCGGTCAACGCGTAGGCGCCCAGGGCCCGGCCCGAGGCCAGCTCGCGGAGGATCGTCGTCTTCTGCGCCTCGCTCCCGAACCGCCAGATCGGAAAGCAGGCCACCGAGTTGGTCACCGACACGATGACGGCGGTGGACGCGCAAACGCGCGCCAGCTCCTCGATGGCCATGATGTAGGAAAGCGCATCGGCTCCGGAGCCGCCGTACTCCTCCGGTACCATCATCCCCAGGATTCCCATCGGCCCGAGCTTGTCCAGAATCTCGCACGGAAAGCGCCCTTCCTTCTCCCGCTGGGCGACTCCGGGAGCGATCTCGGTGCGCGCAAACTCGCGGACCGCGTCGCGAATCCGCTTCTGATCCTCGGTCGGCTCGAAATTCACGGGCTTGGCGTTCCGGACGAGGAGGGCCCGGCGGGACTCGACGGACCCGCGGCGCCTCCGCGACCGCGCCGGCGCCGCCGAAAACGGCGGCGTCGCTTGCCTCCGGGAGCCGGCGCACCGGGTTCGCCCGGAGCGCCTCCCTGCGCGGCGGACGGACGCGGCGGAGCGGGACCCGAGCCCGCAGGTCTCGAAGCCGGGCCCGCGGCCCTCGGGCCCGCAGGTCTCTGCGACGGCGCGCCGGGCGGTTGCCCGGGCCGCCGTTCCCGCGATCCGCCGGGGCGTTTCTCCGACGGCCCCCGCTCGGGACCGCGGCTGCCACCGCGGCCGCCCCGACGGCGCCGCCGCCCTTCGCGCCGGGGCTCGGGCGTGTCGACCCATCCATCTTCCAGATGACGGAAGGTCACCAAGATCTCGGGCTCGCTCTTTTTCGAACGCAGAAGGTCCACGATCTTCGTGCGCAGCGCCGAGGCGGGATCTCCGGCCAGCGTCGGAATGCGCTCGGCGTCGAAGAGGACCATCCGGGTCCAGCAGATGCGCGTGCGCGCGCCGCCCGCGGCGACGAACTCCATGACGAAGAGGTCCCGCTCGTGGTCCAGCGTGTGCTCGCGAAACTCGAGCTCCGGGAGCGCCTCGCGGCAGAGATCCTTGAGAACGGGCAGGTGCTTCTCCCCGCCCTCGAGGGTCTGCTCCATCGAGACCACGCGGTCTCGGAACATGCGGGTCTGGCCCATATCGCATCGTGAGTTGTGAGTTGTGAGTTGTGAATTGGCCGATTCACAATTCACAATTCTCAAATCTCCGCTTCCTCCTTCATCCCACTGCCAATCCGCTGTCGCGAAAGATCTCGCGCGCGATGATCAGACGATGGATCTCGCTGGTTCCCTCGTAGATCTCGGTGATGCGCGCATCGCGGAAGTTGCGCTCCACCGGGTACTCCTTCGTGTAGCCGTAGCCCCCGTGAATCTGAAGCGCCTTGGTCGTCACGCGCTGCGCCATCTCGGCCGCATAGAGCTTGGCGATCGCCGCCTCCATCGAGTAGCGGCCTTTCCCCAGTTTGGCGGCATCCTTGGCCGCGGCCGCCCGCCGCGTCAACAGCCTCGCGGCGTCGATCTCCGTCGCCATGTCCGCCAGGTAGAAGCGAATCACCTGGAAGTCGGAGATCGCCTTGCCGAACGCGTGGCGGGCCTTGGAATAACCCACCGCGGCCTCGAACGCCTCGGTTGCGATTCCCACGGCCTGCGCCGCGATCCCGATCCGCCCGCCGTCTAAGGTCGACATCGCGATCTTGAACCCCTCCCCCTCTTCTCCGAGCCGGTTCGCGACGGACACCCGCACGTCGGTTAAAAAGATCTCGACGGTTCCGGAGGCATTGACTCCCAGCTTGACCTGGTGCCGGGATCGGTCGAAGCCCGGCGTGGTCGCGTCCACGAGGAAGGCGGAGATCCCGCGGGTCTTCTTCTCCGGATTGGTCATCGCGAACAGCAGGCAGACGTCGGCGGCCTGCCCACAGGTGATGAAGACCTTTTGACCCGAGATGCGGTAGGAGTCCCCTTCCCGGACGGCGCGGGTCTTCTGGTTTCCCGCATCCGAGCCGGCGTCGGGCTCGGTCAGCGCGAAGCATCCGAGCTTCTCGCCGCGGGCCAGCGGAGTCAGGATCCGCCGCTTCTGGTCCTCGTTGCCGAACTTCTCGATCGGGTCGCAGACCAAGGAGTTGTTGACCGAGAGGATCACGCCCATGTTCGCGCAGACGCGCGAGATTTCCTCGATCACGATGGAATAGGAGACCGTATCCATGCCCGACCCGCCGTGCTCGGCCGCCACCGCGACTCCGGCCAGGCCCAATTCTCCGGCGCGCGCGAAGATCCCGCGGGGAAACTCCCCATTCTGATCGATCGCGGCCGCCTGCGGGCGCACGACCTCTTCCGCGAACTCGCGGACCGAGGCCTGGAGCAGCGATTGCTCCTCCGAAAGCTCCAGGTTCATGGGAGGCGGAGTATATAGAAGCCCTCAGGGATCAGCGGTCAGCCGTCGGCCCTCGGCGACGCGAGAAAATCCAGAATTGCGTCGGCGTAGCGCGGCCACGAAGCGGCGTCGGCCGCTCGCGCGAGGCCGGGCGCATAGGCGTCGATACCGCGCGCCAGAACCGTTTCCACGGCCCACGCCAATGCGGCCGGGTCTTCCGGCGCGAACCGCTCGCCGGTCCCTCCCGCCTGGACGCACTCCGACAGCCCGCCGACGGCCGCGGCCGCGAGCGGCCGTCCCGCCGCGATCGCGCGCGCCGCGATCCCGCTTCCAGAGATCGCGCGATACGGGAGGACGACCACGTCGCAGGCCGCCAGCCAGAGATCCATCTGGGACTCGGCGACGTAGGAGTCTCGGACGAGGATTCGATCCTGAACGGAACTGGAGCGGACGCGCCGCATCATGTCCCGCGCGTCGGGAAAGACTTCGCCCACGATCGCGATTTGCGCCCCCGTCCGCCGCACGATCTCGGGAGCCGCGTCGAGCAGGAGATCCACTCCCTTGTAGCGGCGAACCAGACCCAGGAAGAGAACCAGCTTCCCCTCGATGCCGAGCTCCCGGCGGGCGTTTTCGCGCGACGGCGGATCGGAGGGCACGACCGGATGCGGGAGCACGAGCGCCGCGCGCCCGGGGGCCAGACGCGCCAGGCGCGCCCGGTCCTCTTCGCTGTGCACCAGGAAGGAGTCCGCCGCCAGAAACGCTCCCAGCGCCAGGAATCGGCGCACCGCCGTGCTCTCGTGCTCCTCCACGTTGTGGCAGAGGAGGACCCGGCGGGTCGCCGGCGACTGGCGGGCCAGCCGGCGCAGCACCGCGCGCACCGGCAGGCCCCAGAATGCGGTCCACCAGGGCACGATGACCGCGTCGCGCCGTCCGTCGGCCGCCAGCGCTTGCGCGGTGCGCTTCCAGGACAGCGGCGAGCGGTAGTCCAGCACGGGGCGCGCGCCCGAATCGGGAAGCTCCGGATCTTCGTCGAAACGCCGCGGGTCCAGCCATCGCGGATATCGCCTGGAGAACGTGAACCAGTCGACCTCGGCCTTACGCGACAACTCCCGGTAGAGCAGCCCGGTCTCGCGGGCGATTCCGCCGCGATCGGGCGGGGCCGGACCCAGGATCGCGACCCGGGTCACGGGCAGGCAAACGCCTGCGTGTCCTGCAGCGCGACGTACGCCGTTCCTTGCGGGTTGTCGTAGATCTGCACGGCCCCCGTCACCGTGTCTTCGACCGTCAGCCGCACGAAGACGTTGGTGAGACCTCCGGCGAAAACCCAGAAACGGCTGAAGCCCGGGCAGGCATTGAGGACTTTGACCACGAGCTCGATGTTGGACGGGTCGAAGAACCAGAAGTAGCCCGAGTCATCCGTCAGGGCGATTCCCGAACCCGAGCCGCTGTCGCCGGAGGCCCTGGCCCAGGCGGCGGTCACCCGAAACCGGCCCCCGTTCAGGCAGAGGGTCGTGGGACTGCCCACGCAGGGGGCGGGCGAAACGGGCGCCAGCCAGGCCTGGACCGAAGGAAACGTGACCCAAAACGCCCCGTCGACAGTGGAGTTGTGAACCGCGTCGCAGTCATCCTCCGTGTTCGTGCCGCAGCCGCCGAGCTCCTGCCCCACGACCTCCAAGTCTTCGAGGTAGGCCGGCGATCCCGAGCTTCCGCCCCCGGTTCCGCCGCGCACGTCCGTCGAGTAGATGTAGTTGCCCTGCGGCACCCCGCTGCACAGCGGGTCCGCCAGGGCTTCGATCTCGTGGCGGGAGTAGAACTGCGGCCGGCCGTCGGGATGGCTCAATCGGTGGATGAGCGTCCCACCGGCGTGAGAGACATCCGCGGTCGTCCACCCCAGAAACACGCTCCCATCCGGAGGATCCTGCGAGAGCCGGACCAGCGTGAAGTCGCTGGTCTCTCCCGTCGCCAGCAGCGTCGAGCCCAGCGTACTTGGAAAGGTCCGCGGATTGGGCTCGGGAGCGCCGCAAGACGCCGTCGTGTAGTTCCAGATCGCCTCGAGCGAGGTCGCCGAGGCCTGGCTCGAGAAGCAATGGTTCGCGGTCAGCAGGTACGGCACGGGGGACGCGGGGGTCGTGCTCAGCAAGCCGCCCGTGCACACGAACGCCCCGTCGGTGTCGACGAAGTTCAATTGGCCCACCGCTCGCGAGGCGAGATCCAAATTGGGGAACTCGGCCGCGCTCACGCAGGTGGCATCGACGAAGCACGTCTGCGATTGTGGCGTGAGAATCCCGGCGGCCGTTTTTCCGCCGGCGGCGAGGGCGGAGGGTTCCATGTGGACGACTGCGGCGATGAAGAGGCGCGCGTCCGAGAGGCGGGACGCATCCGCCGCCGGCAACTGGACCCGCAGGAGCGCCTGGGAAGAAAACACCGTGTTGGTCCAGAAGCCTTCGGGCCGTGTCGCCGATTCGAACGTGTACGGTCCGTAGGCCTCCCCGTCGGCGTCGAAAACGTCGACCCGGCTGCCGGGCGGCAGCCACGCCTCCCGAACATGCAGACGCATCGCCTGGGCGCCGTCGGTGGAAAAGGAGGCGGTCCACGTCCATCCTCCCGCCGCCGCGCGCTCCAGCGATCCGCCTCCCCAGGGCGCGCAAGCTCCGGCGGACAGATCCGCGGGCAGTCCCCGAAAGCCGACCTCGGCTGGAAGCGGCCGGACCACGCCCACGCGAAGCGCCGGCCGTTTCTTCCGCAGCGGCCCGCGCGCATCGGGCGACGCGAGCAAGGCCCGTTCCGCCCGAGACAACGGCGGGAGCGCGTGGCGGGCGGTTTCGGGAAGCCGCGACGCCGCGGCGGCGACATCGAGCGGCGGACTCGCCGCGGCCGGGCGAGCGGAGACGGAGTGGAATACGGAGGGACCGGTATGGACGACCGGGATCGCGTCCGCGCCCCACAGCAGCGCGCCCGGGACCGCGAGCATCAACCAGAGGAACACGCGTCCGGGGCGCCGCATCGCGGACCCGAGTATAGATCCCAACACGCGCGCGGTCAGCCGCTGGACTTGAGCCAGAGTCCCTTCAGGTACTCGCCTTCCGGGCAGTCGAGCGAGACGGGATGATCCGGGCCGGCGCTCTGCCGCGCCGCCAGGGAAAAGGGCGTTCGGGCGTCGATCGACGCGGAAAAGACGATCTTCTGAAAGAGATCGGCGTCGACCAATCCCGAGCACGAGCAGCTCAACAGCCACCCGCCGGGCGCGACCAGCGTCATCGCCAGACGGTTGATGTCCTTGTATCCGCGCGCCGCCTTCTCGACGTCGGCTTTCTTCTTGGCGAACGCGGGCGGATCGCAGACGACGATGTCCCACCGTTCTCCCTCGGCAACACGGCGCCGGAGATCCTCGAAGACGTCGGCCTGGACAACGTCGGCGCCGTCGGCCGAAAACCCGTTGGCGGCGCGCTGTTCGCGGGCCAACGCGAGCGCCGGAGCCGAGGAGTCGACGTCGACCGCCCGCGAGGCGCCGCCGGCCAACGCCGCGACCGAGAAGGCGCCGGAATAGGAGAAGAGGTTCAGCACGCGTCGACCGCTCGACAGCGCCCGCAGCCGCGAGCGGTTCTCGCGTTGATCCAGGAAGAAGCCGGTCTTCTGTCCGGAGGCCAGGTCGGCGAAGTAGTGAAGACCGTTCTCGAGGAAGGGAGCAAGATCGATTTTGGATTTTGGATTTTGGATTTTGGATTGCTGACCGGCGTCTCGAGAGGAGCCGCTTTCGCGAACGATGAGGCTCGCCGGGGCAAACACCTCGCGCGCGGCCGCTTCGAGCTCGTCGCGCCAACGCTCGGTTCCTCCCGTGAGAAGCTCGAGCACCGCGACGTCGCCGTAGACGTCGAGCAGGACGCCCGGACAGAAGTCCCCTTCCGAGTTGACGGCGCGGTAGCCGGTGGTCCGGGCCGGGAGCGCCTCCTGCCGCAGGCGTTGGGCCGCGGAAAACCGCTCCCGGAACAGATCCGGGCCCAGCGCGCGACCGTCGAAGCTCCACAGCCTCGCGACGATCTGGGAGTCGGGAGAGTACGCGCCGCGGGCCAGCGGCCGGCCGTCGGCGGCCAGGACCTCGGCGTGCCCGTCGGAACCGTCTCCCTGCGCCGACGCGACGGCGCCCGAGAAGAGCCACGGGTGGCGGCGCAAGACCGACGCCTCCCGGCCCGGGCGCAGGGTCAACCGAATCACGCCGTCGAGCCTAAACGCGGAGGCACGCGCCTCCGTAGAAGAAGCAGATACAGAATCTCCTCCTTCGGGGGCCCCTCGCGAGAGGGGCCTTTTTTTGGGTGCTACGGCTGGTTGAGCGCCCAGTCGTATTCGAGGAATTCGGGCGGCAGGGAGCGCGTTTCCACCCAGTTGGACAGTGCGGGGTCCGACACGAACCGCGCCACGACTTTCTCCACCGAGCCCCCGTCGCGCTCGAACTCTTTTCGGTTCCAGTCGAAGATCTTGGACAGGGCGACGCGGTTGGAGTTCCGATCGATCAGGTTCTTGGACGGATCGCCCACGAAGGCCCGTCCCTGGGCGTCGAGATCCGCGGCCAGGCTCGCGCCCCGGTAGGCCTTGCGCGCCAGCGGCGGGCAGGACTTGGACGCGCAGACGATCGCAAAATGGATTCGCGCGTCCTTGACTTCGCGGAGCTTGTTCTCGATGTCGTCCAGGCTGAGCATCTCGCCGCCGATCTTCTTCGGGATCGACTTGAAGGCGCCGTCGATGTCGCGGATGCTCTTGACCGGGTAACGGTCCAGCACGATCGCGATCGCCGCGGCGTTGTAGCCGTTGATGTAGAACGCCGTGCGCTCGGGCTCCGCCATGTCCTTGGGGCTGGCGTCCCCGAGGTTGGCGAGATACGCCGCCAGGCGTTTCTTGTCCTGGCCGGTCGCGCCACGGTAATCGAAGCCGCCCGCGCGGGCGCGGTCCGCGAGGATCGCGTCCCAAACGGCCGGATCCGGCTGCGCCGCCGGGGGCGCGGCCCGGACCATTCCCAGAGACAGGACCGCGGCGGCAAAGAACGGAATCATGGAAACCTCCTCATCGGGAAATGGCCGACAGCAACCCGTACCCGAAGGCCCCGATCGCAGCGGACATCGGGATGGTCAATACCCACGCGTACACGATGCGTTCCGCCACCCCCCAGCGTACCGCCGAGAAGCGCTGCGTGGCGCCGACGCCGATGATCGCGCCAGTGATCGTGTGCGTGGTCGAGACCGGAATTCCCATCACCGACGCCGCGATGACCGTGCCCGCGGCCGCCGTCTCCGCGCAGAATCCGGAGAAGGGCTTCAACTTGGTGATGCGGCTGCCCATCGTGCGGACGATACGCCAGCCGCCCGTCAGCGTCCCCAGTCCGATGGCCGCGTGGGCGGTTAGGATGATCCACCAGGGCACGACCTTCAGGTTCGGCAGGTGCATCCAATGGAAGCGCGAGGCTGGATCCGCGAAGAGCGCGCGATTGGCCACCAGCAGGCCGCCGATGATTCCCATCGTCTTCTGCGCGTCGTTGGTCCCGTGCGAAAGGGAGAACGCCGCCGCTGAGCCCAGCTGGGCGCGGCGAAACCAGCGGTCGACGGATCCATAGGGCACCTTCTGAAAGATCCAGGAGACGGCGACCATGAGCACGAAGCCCGCGGCCATGCCGATCAGCGGCGACAGCACGATGAAGGACAGCGTCTTGACCCAGGCCATTCCGGGAACGATGGCGCGCACGCCCACCCTGGCCACCGCGGCGCCTGCGTAGCCGCCGATCAACGCGTGCGAGGAGGAAGAGGGAATCCCGAAGTACCAGGTGATCAGGTTCCAGGCGATCGCGCCGATCAGCCCTCCCAGGACCACGTCGGAGTTGACGACCCTGATGTCGATCAAGCCGGACCCGATCGTTTTGGCCACGGCGGTTCCGAAGAGGAACGCCGCGACGAAATTGAAGAAGGCCGCCCAGAAGACCGCCATGAACGGCGTCAGCACGCGGGTGGACACGACCGTGGCGATTGAATTCGCCGAGTCGTGCATCCCGTTGATGAAGTCGAAGACCAGGGCGACCACGATGATGACGAGGACGTAGGTCATAGACGGGAAGCGGGAGGCGGGAGGCGGCAGGAGGAGTGGGGGCTCACCCGTCTACCCCCTGCCGCCTTCGCCTTCCGGCTCATGAGTGCTTCAGCACCACGCTCTCTAATACATGCGCGACCGCCACGCACGAGTCGATGCAGCGCTCCATGTTGTCGTAGACCTCTTTCCACTTGATGACTTCGATGGCCGGCAGATTGTCGGAAAAAAGGGAGGCGATCGCCTCCTGGTAGACCACGTCGCCCTCGTTCTCGATCTGCTTGATCCGGACGCAATGCGCCATCACGCCCTTCTGCGCGCGCAGCTGCGACACGGCCTCGACCAGCTCGCCGGTCGTGGCCACGATCAGCCGCGAGAGCGCCTGCGAGACCTTGGTGGGCTGCTCGATCCGAAAGAGCACGACCCTGCGGACGGTCCCGTCGATCAAGTCGATCACGTCGTCCAGCCGCACGGCCAGGCGGTGGATGTCCTCGCGGTCGATCGGCGTGATGAACGTGCGGTCGATGCTTCGGAGGATCTCGTGCGAGATCTCGTCGCACTCGTGCTCCAGCCGCTTGATCTGATCGG
>JBDTXY010000037.1:0-13225 GCA_040005945.1 Acidobacteriota bacterium | reverse complement strand
CTTTCACCCTACGAAAGAAGGCCCCATCGACGACCCTCGAGTGCCGCAGCCGGTTCCGATCGGATGGTAACGGACCCTCGGCAAGATCCTCCTGACGTCCGGTCAAAAAGAGATTCGGGCGAAGTCCCGGGGTCGTTTCGGGTCGGCCTCATGTGCTCGGTGACATCGCCGGCCCGCGCGGCGCACCTCCTCCTCGCGCGAATGGCCGTTCGCCGCCGGGCTCCATACGGTCAACAGCGCAGGGGTATCACGGTGATCGATGCCAAAACGCGGCTTGCCGGTCCGAAAAAAGTTCCGGAAGGTCCTGGGCCAAAAACTGAGGGCCGTCTCCGGAGGGTTTCCGACCGGTCGAGGGCGTGAAGAGTAATCCGTTCCCGATCAAACGGCGGGCGAGGAAGCGCTCGATGCCGGACCGCGACGCCGGCGGCCGCTCAACGCGAGGCCCAGAACCAGGAAGACCACCGCGCCGATCGCGGCCCCGATCGCCTGGCCGCGGATCAGCCGCGTCGTGGCGTACCGGACGACCGCGGAAAGGTTGACCACGGTCGCGGGCTGGCTGTCCTTGGACAGGTAGCCGGCCTCGTTGTACCAGGACAGCATCGGCGGAACGATCGCGGAGGCCGCGGCGATGCCCAGCAGCGCCCCGACGAGCACCCAGATCAAGACCCCCTTCATCGCGCTCCCGCCTTTCGGGGGCCCAGGATCGACAGCACGTGCCCGTCGGGATCGCGAAAATCGGCGGCCAGCTGATCTCCCGTGACGATCCGGGGCGCGATGCGAAAGGCGATGCCGCGCCCGCCCAGGCGCTCATGCGACGCGTCGATGTCTTCGACCTCGAAGACGAGCTCGGTGCGCCGCTCGTCTCCCGGGGCGGCCAGATCCGCCGCGACCCGCAGCCCCAGGGTCACGGCCCCGGCCTTGAGGAACGCGAATTCGTCCGAAGCAAACGAAACCGGCAGGCCCAGCACGTCGCGATAGAACGCCAGCGATCGCGGCATCTCGCGCACGCCCAGCATGACGATTCCGATGCCGATGGGAGCGTCCCCGCTCATCCCTTCCTCCCCCTAACCCTGAGGCTCGACGACCGCGGCCGTGCCGTAGGCCAGCACTTCCGTGACACCCTGGGCGACTTCGTTGGCGTCGTAGCGAAACGCGATCACGGCATTGGCGCCCAATTGCTCGGCGTGACGCGCCATCAGCTCGAAGGCTTCCTGGCGGGCGCGCTCGCACATCTCCGTCCACAGCGTGATGTTGCCGCCGAAGAGGCTCTGGATGCTGGCCCCCACGGTCCCGACGATGCTGCGGGATCGCACGACGATGCCGCGCACCACGCCCAGAGTGCGCGTGACCCGATACCCCGGCAGGTCCAAGGCGGTGGTCATCAAGGCTCGGTTCAGCAGGGGGCCCTCCTTCTCCGGCCGACCGCCGGAAGGCCCCTACTGTATCGCTGGTTTCGCATTTGCATAGAGTTGCTTTGGAGGTGCAACGATGGCTCGTTGTTTTTGCTGGCGTGTGAGGCGAGCGCGGCGCGCACAGTGGCGCTGGCCCAGAACCCTTCGCTCACCGAGCTCGAGATCACCGACAAGCTGCGGATCGCGCTGCAGCGGATGCCCTACTACGGCCCGTTCGATCTGATCGGATTCTCCGTCAAGGGCGGCGCCGTAACGTTGAACGGCTGGGTCTATCAGGCCTTCAACAAGGACGACGCGGAGGAGTCGGCCAAGAAAGTGCCCGGGGTCACCCAGGCCGTCAACAACATCCAGGTGCTGCCGGTGTCGATCAGCGACGATCAAATCCGCCGCGCGGTCCTCCGCAAGATCGATTCGGATGACTTCCTGCAGAAGTACGGAACTCCCATCCTGGGGATCAACGGCAGCCGGTGGGGCCGCCACTTCTGGGGCCGCGGAGTCGGCCCGCGTGGTTTCGGTTCCTTTCCGGGAACCGAGCCGATCGGCAACTACGCCATCCACATCATCGTGAAGGGAGGGCAGGTGGCCCTCTACGGAGCGGTCAACGCCGAGGTCGACAAGGTCAAGGCCGGCACGGACGCTCGCGGCGTGTTCGGCGTCCTGGGCGTCGACAACCAGCTCGACGTCGTCAAGGACTAGGCCGCGCGCCGAGCTCCCGGAGGACGCGGAAGCCGTAGTCCGAGTAGCGGTACTCCGGCGGCAGGCTGCTCGCGGCGGACGGCGCGGACCACCGGATTGCGTGGCGCCAGGAGCCGCCCCGGCTGGCGCGCCGGCGTAACCCCGATGCGGGGGGATCGCCGGCGCTCCAGTTCGCGCACCATTCGTGCACGATGGTGCCGGCATCCATCACTCCGTACCCGTTGGGCTGGCCCCGGCCCGCTTCCCACGGCGCCTCCAGGGCCCCTTCCGGGATCTCCCGAGGCGGGATCGCATCGCCCCAGGCCGTGCGCGGCGCGATCCGTCCGCCGCTGGCCGCGAACTCCCATTCCAGCTCCGTCGGCAGGCGCCATGGCAGGACGTCCGCTTCCGAGAGCCAGTCGCAGAAGGCCGCGGCATCCGTCCACGTCACGCCCACGACCGGCTGCATCGGCGCGCAGAACCGGGGATCGTTCCACCAGGGGGGCTCCGAAACGCGGCAGGCGGCCAGAAAGGGGGCGTATTCGCGATTGATCACCGGGGTGCGCCCGATGAGAAAGGGCTCGATCTTTCGTGCGTGTCCGGCTCCGCCGGGTTCCGTGATCTCCAGGCTCCCGCCCGGAATCCAAACCGTCGGAGGAAAGAGCCGCGGGGCTCCGACGTCAGACGACGCGTTCGGCGGCCAGCTCGGGCTCAAAACGGAGGATCGGCGCGTTCTCCTCGATCGGGGAAATCGGAGCGGCGTGGCGCGGTGCGCGGCGCCGTTCCAGGAACACGCGCCCGCGGTTGGCGCGGTCGATGCAAAGCACGAGCAGGACGCCGAGGACCGTCCCCACCGGGAACGCGAACATGCTGACCGCGGCAAACGCGAACGCGAAGTTGCGAGCCCAAACGCGGTATCGACGCAGGAAGTAGCCCACCAAGGCATAGCACGCCGCCAGCAAGGCCGAAGTCGTGGACAGCAGCAGGTCGGATGTCGCGTGGCCCGACAGGTAAACGTCCAGACCGACTCCCGCGGTCAGCAAGGCCTGGACCGCGAGCAGGTAGAAGGTCAGGCCGGCGACCTGGACGAGACGTCTGGCGTTGCGAATCTCCGCACCGCGGCTCCACTTCTGCGTCATCATGCGTCCTCCTCCCGATGAGACCCCCGTGAGGGCCCTTAAAAATGAGAAACGGGCGCATTCAGGCGCCCGCCGACTCCAACCGCTCAGGTTCGCATTCCTTCTTCGCCGCTCCTCGAGATTGAACTTTTCGTACTTATAACACGCGATACCGCGAGGCGCACCCCTGATTCGCGCTCGGTTTTTTTTGGATCAGCCGTTGGCCACCGCGGCGGGCTTTTGGGTCGCATAAGCGGTCAGTGCCCAGACCACCAGAATCGCCGCGCCCATTCCGAGATAGAACTGCCGTGCGGGCGAGCCCGGGGCATAGCCGGCGTACGACGGCAAGATCAGCAGCCCGACTCCGACGATCAGCTCCACGATTCCGTGAAACGGAAATGGGATGACTTTCCAGCGGCCCATCGGAAACCGCGTCAACAGGGTCATCGCGAGGTGCACGATCGCGAGGGTGTAGGCGATCCCCGCGGGTGAGCCTCCCAGCCCGAACACCAGAGGCCCGACAAGAAACGCCAGTACCGTGATCAAGTCCAATACCCCGTGAATCCGCGCGTCGAGAATCCGCATCGTGTCCTCCTGAGCGCGCAGTCTAGACCCTGCATGGCATCGGCGTCGCCACCCTTCACGGTGTCGCCCACTCCGGCGTGTCGAGGGCCGCTCGAAGTCTCGGCAACGCGCTTCAGCGGGACTGATGAGGCGTCGACCCGTCCCGATCCGTCTCGTCGATCGAGATCGGCGGCAATCCGGCGGCATTGAGGCGTTTGTTGAGAATCGGAACTTCCGACCGCAGGAAGTCCGCCCACCGCGTTTCCCCGAGCCCGGCGGCCTTTCGGCGCTGCTCGAATCCCGTCAGCGCGTCCGGTGTCGGCGCGGCGTCCGCGCTCTCGACCGTTCGGCGAAAGCGCGCCAGGACCTCATACAGCCGCCGCAGATTGGTCGCGTCGGCCTCGCCCTCGTCGAAATACTCCTCGGAATCGAGCCCGGGCCCTGCGACAGTCTCGAGCTTACCGGCGAAGGTTTGCAGTGCGCTCGCTCCTTCTCCCGCGGACTGCCCCCGACGTCCCTCGATCTGCCGGCGCAGAGCCTGCGCCTGACGCAGCGACTCGGCCAGACGCGCTCTTTCGGCATCGATCCGCCGGGCCAGCTCGAATTGCGCCACCAGATCCGCGTCCGAAGCCCCGATCCGCGGATCCCTGGACACCACGAGGGGCTGCGTCAGGGTCCGGCCGCCTTCGCTGAGACGGACCGTGTACCGGCCGGGCGGCGCCCACACGCCCCGCTCCGAGGAGCGGTGGCGGGCCGCCCGTTGGATCGCGCGAGGAGGCGCGTAATGCAGATCCCAGAGAACGCGGTGCATCCCGGCCGCCGTGGGGAGAGGTTGGGAAACGGCGACCCAGTCGGGCGTCGTCTGAATCCTCTGCGAGTCCGGGCTCTCGACGCGATCCTCGCTCGAAAACCGTCTCACGACTTCTCCCTTCGCATCCCGAATCTCCATCGCTACCGGGGACGACGGCGCCGTCCTCAGGACGTAGTCGATGATGGCTCCCTCGGGCGGATTCGCCGCGATCGGCTCGTCCTTGGGGTCCGGCGTCCCCTGAAACGGCGCGGGGTTCAACCGGATCGCCGGCGCGGGCGCGAACAGCCAGACCGGCTCTCCCGCGACCTTCGCGTCCAGCTGGCGCAGCGGCGCCAGGTCGTCCAACACCCAGAACGCGCGTCCATGCGTCGCGATGACCAGATCGCCCTGGCGCACCGAGATGTCCCGCACGGAGCAGTTCGGCAGGTTGGCCTGCAGGCTCTGCCAGTGGTCGCCGTCGTCGAAGGAGACGAAGACTCCCGTCTCGGTGCCGGCATAGAGGAGCCCGCGGCGGGCCGGGTCCTCGCGCACGACGTTGACGTAGCTGCCCGCCGGAATCCCTCGGGCGATCGACGTCCACGTCTTGCCGCCGTCGCGCGTGCGCAGGACGTACGCGCCGAGGTCGTCGAGCCGGTGCCGATCGACCGCCGCGAAGGCGGTCTCGGGCTCGAAGTGCGAGGGCTCGATGACCCCGATCTTGGACCAGGCCGAAAGCCCGTCGGGAGTGACGTTTTCCCAATGTCTTCCGTCGTCGCGGGTCAACCAGATCAGGCCATCGTCGGTGCCGCACCAGAGCATTCCGTCCCGGAGGGCCGACGGCGCGATCGCGTAGATCACGCCTCGCCGCGGGCCCTTCACGGCGCTGTCCCGCGCGGTGATCGAGTCGAGGTTTGCCGGCGTTTCCGTCGTCTCTCGCGTGAGGTCCGGGCTGATCCTTTCCCAGTGCCGGCCCGCGTCGGTCGTCTTGAAGAGGAATTGATTCGCGTAGTAGAGCGCGTTCGCGTCGCGCGGCGAGAAAGTCAGCGGCAGCGTCCACTCGCTGCGATAGTCCCCCGGGTACGCGAGGGTGGGATCGACGTTCTGTTCCTGCAGCGTTCTCCAGTCGAAGCGGCCCACGCTGCCTCCGAAGAGGATCTCCGGATGCGCCGGGTCGGGGGCGATATATCCGTTCTCGCCTCCCGCCGCGATGGGACGCCAATCCCGTTGCGTCAAGGATCCCGCGTCGGCCCGGGAGGGCGTGGCCGCTGCGCCGCTGTCCTGCTGCGCGCCATAGATCCAATACGGGAAACGATCGTCGGTCGCGACGTGGTAGAACTGCGCCGTCGGCTGGTTGTACCAGGAGCTCCAGGTCTTCCCTCCATCCACGCTGACGGCGGCTCCCTGGTCGCTGGCGAAGATCATGCGGCGCGAATCGCCGGGATCGATCCAGAGCTGGTGGTAGTCGTCGCCGCCGGGCGCGCCCTTGAATGGCAGGAAGGTCCGGCCGCCGTCGGTCGAGCGGTACATCGCCGTGTCGCAGGCGTACACGATGTCGGCGTTCTTGGGATCGACCGTCACACCGGCGAAGTACCAGCCGCGCTCCCAGATGCGCCGGTCGGAGCTCCGGCGCTCCCAGCGGTTGCCGCCGTCTTCGGACGCGAAGAGCCCGCCCTCTTTGGCATCGACGAGGGCGTAGACCCGGCCGGGTCGGCTCGGCGCGAAGGCGATCCGGATTCGCCCGAGCCCTTCGGAGGGCAGGCCTGAGCCCGAGACCGCTTTCCACGTGTCGCCGCCGTCGGTCGACCGATACAGGCCGCTGCCCGGCCCGTTGGAGGGCGGGTAGACGTTCCAGGGCGGCCGGCGAGTCTGCCACATCGCCGCCAGGATCACCCGCGCGTCGCGGGGATCTATCGCAAGGTCGATGGCGCCGGTGTTGTCGTCGCGAAAGAGCACGCGCGACCAGGTGACGCCGCCGTCCGGCGAGCGAAAGACACCGCGCTCGGGGTTGGGCCCGTACGCGTGCCCCAGGGCCGCGACGAACACGCGATCGGGATCCTTCGGATCGATCAGGATCTTTCCGATCTGGCGGCTGTCCTCCAGGCCGATGCGCCGCCAGGTGCTTCCGCCGTCCACCGACTTGTACACGCCGTTTCCGTAGGAGATGTCCGAGCGCATGTCGGCCTCTCCGGAACCGGCGTAGAGAACCCGAGGGTCGGAAGGCGCCACCGCGATCGCTCCGATCGACGCGATCGGTTGGCCGTCGAACACGGGCTCCCAGGTGCGGCCCGCGTTGTCGCTGCGCCAGACCCCGCCGCCCACCGAACCGAAGAAGAAGCGCTCGGGCTCTCCCGGAACTCCGGCCACCGTCAAGACTCGCCCGCCGCGAAACGGCCCGATCATGCGCCAGCGCAGGCCCGAGAAGAGCGCCGGATCGAAGGGCTGGGCCCAGAGCGGCCCCGCCGCCGCGACGGCGAGCCCCCAAAGGAAAAGACGCACTCGTGGATTCACGCGCACCTCGCGGCGGGCGATTATAGGGCCGCCGCGCGCGCTCGCCAGGGCTCGTATACTGCGCGACGATGCCTCCGAAGAAGCCGGCCGAGAAGAAGGTCTCCGCAGCCGCCGCGATGCGCGAGGTCTCCCGCGAGCTGCGCGCCCACGCGATGGGATTTCCCGGCGCCACAGAAGATTTTCCGTGGGGCGAGCGCGTCGCGAAGGTGAACGGGAAAGTCTTCGTGTTCCTGGGCGCCGATCCGGTGGCGGGCGGCGGCATCGGGTTAAGCGTGAAGCTGCCGCTGTCCTGCGAGGAGGCGCTGGAGCTTCCCTTCACCCAGCCGACCGGATACGGCCTGGGAAAGGCCGGCTGGGTCTCCGCCAAATTCGGCCCGGACGACTCTCCTCCCGTTGCGATCCTGAAGTCCTGGATCGAAGAAAGCTACCGGGCCGTCGCGCCGAAAAAGTTGCTCACGGAGCTCGAGGCAAAGGGGTAGCCGACAACTACTCCGACCTCAGCGCGTCCAATGGGTCCACACGCGAGGCACGCAGCGCCGGGATCAGGCTGGCCGCGGCCGCGATCGCGAGTAAGAGCGCGCTGACGGCGGCAAACGTCGCGGGATCCCGCGGGGCGACGCCGAAGAGGAGTCCCTCCATCAGTCGCGTCAGGAAGAACGCGGCCGCAACGCCGGCGCCGATCCCGGCCGCGGCGTACGCGACTCCGCGGCGGAGGACCAGACCCAGCACGTTGGCGCGGGCGGCGCCGAGGGCCATGCGGATTCCGATCTCGCGGCGGCGGCGGCTAACCAGGTAGGCGAGCACGCCGGCGACGCCGATCGACGCCAGAACGAGCGCGAGACCCGCGAAGATCGAGAGCAGCGAGCCGGTCAGGCGCGGCGCGGCCAGCGAGGCGTCCACCACCTCGGTCATCGGGCGCACGTTGGAGACGGGCATCCGGGGATCCAGGAGGCGCACCTGCGCGCGGATGGGGTTGACCAGGCCCATCGGCTCTCTCGCGGCGCGGACGACCAGCGTCATGCCGCGCGCCGCGTCGCCGCCGCGGGTTTTCGGAAACTGCGCGTACGGAACGTAGAACTTCTCCTTGATCGCGGCGGTCACGCCGTTGTGCCGCTCGTCCTTGACCAGACCGACCACGGTCATCCACGGATTCTTGGCGGATCCCATCCGGATGCGCCGGCCCACCGGGTCCGTGCCGGCGGGCCAGTAGGTCCGGGCCAGCGTCTCGTTGACGAGGACCACCGGAAGCGCCTGAGCGGTGTCCGTGGACGCCAGCATCCGCCCCCGCAGCAGCTTCTCCCCCAGCGCCTCGAAGGCCCCATCCGAGATCACCTGCCAATCGCCCTTGGCGTTGTGGCCCGGACTCTCCTCGTATGCCTCCACGTCCAACCCCCAGTCGCCGATGGGCGCGGCCAGCGGCAGCGAGCGCACGATGCCCGCGGCGCGCACGCCCGGCAGGCCGCGCACGCGGTCCAGGAGCTCGCGATAGAAGGCGACCACGGCCTCCGGCTTCTCGTAGCTCGCCTCGGGCGGACGCAGCTGGAGGGTCAGCACGTGCTGCGGGTCAAATCCCAGATCGATGTGCATCAACGCGTTCAGCGTGCGCAGCATCAATCCGGCTCCCAGAAGCAGCAGCACCGCCAGCGCCATCTGCAGTCCCGCCAGCGCTCCGCGCAGGGACTGCCGCCGGCGTCCGGCGGAGGCGTTGGCGGAACCGTCGCGGAGAGACTCGGAAAGATTGAGGCGCAGCGTCTGCATCGCCGGCGCGAACCCGAACAGGAACGTCGTCAAAATCGTCAGCGCGCCGGCAAAGAGCAGCATGGGCGGATGGATGGCGATCGGCGTCAGCGCCGGCAATCCCGCCGCACCGCGAGCGGCGATGATCCGCACTCCCACCCACGCCAGCGCGAGCCCCAGGATTGCGCCGGCGGCCGCGAGCACGAAGCTCTCGGTCAATAGCTGTCGGGTCAGCCGCGCCTTTCCGGCGCCGATGGCGGCGCGCACCGCGATCTCCCGCTGCCGGCCCTCGGCCCGCGCCAGCAGGAGGTTGGCCACGTTGGCGCAGGCCATCAGCATCAGGAACCCGACCGCCCCGAAGACCAGGAACAACGCGTGGCGGGCTCCCCCCCGGATCTCCTCCTCCACCGGAACCGCGAACGCCTCGAAGCGCATCTCCACGGGGTAGATGCCCTGCCGGGTCGCATTGGCCGTCACGGTCTTCAGCTCGGCCGTTGCCCTCTGCGCGGTCGCCCCCGCGGCCAGCTTCGCGGCGCCGTAGTACCCGTGATTGCCGTGCGACAGCTCCGCCGGATCGGTCTGGAGCGGGACGAAGGCCTGCGTCGGCTCGGCCGCGTCTTCCGTAAAATCCGTCGGCAGCGCGAATCCGCGCGGCATCACGCCCACGACATGCCGGGCCACACCGTCGAGCTCGACGACCCGGTCCACGACGCCGGGATCGCCTCCGAATCGGTTTTGCCAGATCCCATATCCGAGGACGACCACCGGCGGCCCGCCGGGATGATCCTCGGCCTCGGTGAATCCCCGGCCCAGCAGCGGCCGCGACCCCAGTGTGTCGAACGTATTGGCGGTGATGCCCGCGACGCCGATCCGGACGGGCTCACCTCCCCCGGTCAGGTTCGCCTGGTCGGTCTCCCAGGCGGCGACGCTTTCGAAGCTCGGGCACAGGCGGCGATAGTCGGCGACCTCGCCGTTGGCCAGCCAGGTCTTGTCGAAATCCTTCCAGCGGCTCCAGATCATGACGCGGCGCTCCGGCTGCGCGTACGGCAGCGGGGAGAGCAGGACCGCCCGGATGACCGAAGAGATCGCGGTCGTGGCCCCCATGCCCAGAGCCAGCGTCAGGATCGCCGCGGCCGCGAACCCCGGCGCGCTCCGGAAGCCGCGCAGGGCGAAGCGAACATCAGCGATGAAGGCGTCCATGAGGTCCTCCCGAGCGGAGGCTCAGGCCTCTGCCTGCCTTTGAGGACGTTGAACGCGGGGAAAGGTTTCCGGGTCCGGGTTACGAAGGTCGCCCCGCCGATTCCTTCTCGTCGAAGAAGCGATCGATCGCTCCCTCCAGGCGGGCGAACGTGATCGGTTTGACCAGATGATCGACGAACCCGGCTTCCTTGCTGCGGCGCAGATCCTCCTCCATCCCGTACCCGGTCACCGCGATTCCGGAGAGCCCGTACCGCTCCCGCAGATGGGCCATGAGCTCGAGGCCGTTGCCGTCGGGCAGGCCCAGATCCGACAGCACGAGGTCGAAGGTCTGCTCTTGAGCCGCCGCCATGGCTTCGCGCACGGAGCTCGCCGCGACGACGTCGCACGCCAGCTCGGCCAGCAGCGCGCGGGCCGCGCGCAGGGTGTCCACATGGTCCTCGACCAACAGCACGCGCCGGGTCTCGAGCTGGAATGCCCGCGTCGGCGGCGGCAGCGGCGGGGGCGAAGGCGCGACGCCGGGCATCGTTTCCAGCTCGATCTGAAACGTCGCGCCCTGGCCCAGGCCGCCGCTGGAAACCGACAGCGCGCCGCCCTGGGCCTCCGTCAAGGCGCGCGAGATCGAGAGACCCAGGCCCAGCCCCCGCGTGCGCGGGCCCGCCTCCTGGAAGGGCTCGAAGATCTTCCCGATCTCGGACGGCTCGATTCCCGCCCCGTTGTCCTGGATCTCGACGGCCACCCGGTGCGGCCCCTTCGGGACGGTCCGCAAGAGGATGCGCCCGCCGGGAGGGGTGAACTCGACCGCGTTCTGGAAGATGTTCCAAAAAATCTGGCGTAGGCGCACGGGATCCGCGCGGACGGTCACGTCCAGCAACGCGCCGTCCCGCTCGATCAGGACGCCCTTCGAGGACGCTTCCCTCTGGCAAATGTCTGCGACGTCCTCCAACGCCTCCGAGAGCGCCATCGGCACCGGAGCGACCTCCAGCCGTCCGCGGGAGATGCGGGTCAAGTCCAGCAGGTCGTCGATCAACCGCGCTTCGAGCTCCGCGTTGCGCCGAACGACTTCGAGCTGGGCGCGCGCGTCGGGAGTCAGACCTCCGCTGCGTTCCAGGACGGAGCTCAGCGCGAGGACCGGAGTCAGCGGCGTGCGCAACTCGTGCGAGAGCGTGGCCAGGAAACGGTCCTTGGTTTGACTCGCGGCCTCGGCGTCTTCCTTCGCGCGCCGTCGCTCCGCGGTGGCCGCGCCCAGAACCAGAAACGTCCCCGCGGTCAAAGCCATGAACACCTGCAGGCCGAAGAGACTGGACTCCACGGTGCCCCGGGCGAACGGCCCATGCCCGCGCACGGTGGCCCAGACGGCGATCAGCGAAACGAAGAACATGGCCAGGGACGCCCCCCGCTGCTCGAATCGGATGGCCGCCCAGACCAGAAAGGGGGCCAGCAGAGAGGCCATGGCGTCCCGCGAGAACTCAAAGAGGAAAACGCTGACCAGCGCGAGCGAGACCGCCAGCGCGCCGGCTTCGATCCAGCGCGGGGGCCGCGCGGCGCGATCGCGCACCGGGATCCAGGTCAGAAGCACGGGGAAAAAGATCAGATCGCCGATGGCGTCGCCCAACCACCAGGTGCGCCACGTGGCGAGGACGTGGTCGGGAGCGACGATCCCCCCCAGAGTCAGGCATCCCACGCCGATCGTCGCGCTGACCATCGTGCTGCCGACGGCCGCCAGGACGATCAAGCCGATGACGTCCGCCAGCCGATCGATCGTGCTGCGAAAACCGGGAATCCGCCGCAGCGCAAAGGCTCCCAGGAGGGCTTCCATCGTGTTGCCGGCCCCGATGCCGAGCGCGACCAAGACCGGCGCGCCCGTCCAGAGGTTGGCGATGACGGCGCCGGCCGCGATGCTCGGCCAGAAGCGCGTGCCCAGGAGCAGCAGGGCGGCCAGCGATAAGCCGGTCGGTGCCCAGACGAACGTCGCAAAGGCATTGACCGGATGGATCTCCAGGCCGAAGCGGGCCAAGGCCAAGTAGGCGACGGTCAGCAGGATCGCCTTGACCAGATCGGCTCGCCCGGCCGATCGGCCAACGGTTGATCGAGTGCCCCCGGCAGGGCTCAATGCGCCTCCTCTCGAAGATTCGGCGGCTCGAGCTCAGATTCTAGACCTTTGGACTCCTGTCGGGAACCCGTCCGGCTGCGGTCGAGATCGTCTTTTCCTTCCACTTGCCCCGGCGGAACAACAGGGAGCTGGCGACAGCCAGCGTCGAAAACGCGATCGTGATCGCCGCCGCCGGGTCCGTCGTGAAGAGCCGAATCAACGGATCCGCGAACGCCAGGAAGAGCACGCCGACGGATCCCAGGAAGATCATGTTGTCGAAGGCGGCCTTCCAGACGGCGCGCTCCGCGCATTCGGGTTTGCGGGCGCCGAACTTTCCGTGGAGTCCTGGTGCGAACCGCGCACGGCTTCCCGGGGCGTGGTCCAGAAGCCGAACGCGTCTCGGGCGGATCCGGGGACTCCCGATGTGACCGGGGGGCGGCGGGTCAAGCGCCCGGTGGGCGAAATTCTCGAGCCGGACGTAATCCTCGGGGCCCGCCGGCCGTCTCATAGATGTGTGGCTGACGCCGGGCAGGTCCGGCGGCCCCCATCAAAAAAGGAGCTCACGAGAATGAACCGGTTTTCCCGTCTCTTCGTATCAGCCTCGATCGGCCTGGCCGGATTGGCCGCTGCGACCCTCGCGCAGAATGCCTCCGGGCCGGCCTCTCCCCGCGGCGGCATGCGCGGCGGCCACCGTCTCCGGCATTTCGAGAAATGCCTCTCGAGCGTCAATCTCACCGCGGACCAGCAGTCCGCCGTCCAAGCCATTCAGTCCGAGTCCAAGGCGGCCCACCAGGCGGATTTCGCCGCGATGAAGGCGGCCCGCGAGAAGCTCCAGGCCGATCGCGCCAACGGCGCCGACGCGGCCGTCCTCGGCCAGGACGTGCAGGATCAGGATGCGACGGCCGCCAAGGTGAAGACCGACATGAAGGCCACGCACGACCTGATCATGGCCAAGCTCAACCCGGATCAGCAGAATGCCCTGGCGACCTGCGCCCAGCAGCACCGCGGCTCCGCCGACGCCATCCAGAACGACCAGCAGTAAGACCAGAACGCGGTCCGAGCCCGAGCCGTCGCCTGCGCTGCGCTACGGGATCTGCCTTCGGCACCGGCGGTCGGCTCGCCCAAAGGGGCT
>JBDTXY010000036.1:0-13487 GCA_040005945.1 Acidobacteriota bacterium | reverse complement strand
CCGCGCCGGTCTCGAGATCGGGTGTGATGTTGGGCGCGACCTGCCGGTGCTCCTTATCGAGAATGTCTCCCGCCCCGAGCTTCGAGGCGATCGGCTGCACCAGATCGTTGTTTTGCAGCGGGGAATGGCACTCGAAGCACTCGCAGACGCCGTGAGCCAGATAGCGGCCGCGCGCGACGCTGACGGAGCCGGGATCGGCAGATGCGGCTCCTCCGAAAATGAAGATTGCGAGCGCGGCGGAGGCGCCGCCCGCCAGCCATGTCCCGATCGGGAGATTCGCCCGTGCGCCCACCTTGCCCCCGCTAGATCGAATGCTCATGCACGATGCCCGAAGCCACTTGAAGGATGCTCGCCACGACCCCCGGAGAGCCGGCCACGACGTTGCCGCGCTCCAGGTAGCCCGTCCCGCCGTCGAAGTCCGTGAGCGTGCCTCCCGCCTCCTGGATCAGGAGCGCGCCGGCCGCGATGTCCCACGGCGAGAGGCGAAACTCGAAGAAGCCGTCGAAGACCCCGGCCGCGACGTGGGCGAGGTCGAGGGCCGCGGAGCCCGCCCGCCGGATCGCACGCGCGTGCTCGAACACGGCGCGGAAGAGGGCGAGGTAGGTGTCGATCTTCTCGCGGCTTCGAAACGGAAACCCGGTCGCGACGAAGGCGCCGTCGAGGCTCGGGCGGCCCGTCACCTGGAGCCGGGTCTGGTTGCGCCACGCACCCGCCCCCCGCTCCGCGGTGTACATCTCGCCGTGCAGCGGATCCCAGATGGCCGCCGCGACCAGCTCGGAGCCCTCGCGCGCCGCGATCGACACGCACCAGAACGGGAAACCCGAAACGAAATTGGACGTGCCGTCCAGCGGATCGATGATCCACACGCGCGATCCCGGATCCCGGCCCTTCTGGGCTCCACCCTCCTCGCCCAGGAAAGCGTCCTGGGGAAAGCGCTCCCGGATCGTCGAGACGATCCTTTCTTCACTCTCCCGATCCGCGAACGTGACGAAGTCGTTCTTCTTCTTCTCCTCGACCGAGCCGTGGGGGAGGTTGCGCCAGTTCGCGACGAGGACTTCTCCTCCCGATCGGGCGGCACGGATCGCGGTGTCGATTAAATCGCTCATCGCCGGTTCGCCGGCGCGGCGGGACGGGTGCGGGCGGGACTATGGATGGCCGATCCCCCGCTGCTTGAACCCGTCGCCGATCGCCTTCTCCGTGGGCGTCCCCAGAAAGTTGAATCCGCGCTCGCCCGGGGCCGCGGGGCGCCCGTCCGAAAAGACCTTCCACCAATAGACGCCTTTCCACCAGTCTTCCTTGGCCAGAGCCCGGTAGACCGCGGCGACCGCGCGTCCGGCGTCCTTGTCGTCGGCAGGTCGGCGCGCGCCCTCCAGATGCGGCTCGATCCAGGCGCCGCGAACCGACGGATACCCCACCTCGGTGAACAGCACGGGCTTCTCGAGCTTGCGCGAAAGCTCCGCGAGCGGCCGCACTGCCTGGCGCACGCCCTCGTCGAGCATCGCGTCCGAGACCTTTTCCGTCTTCGCCAGCGGATCGTAGAAATCCACGCCGATCGCGTCCAGCGAATCCCAGAACAGGACTCGAGGGGCGTTGACGGCCCAGTTGGCGGCGTACAGAAGGGGGGCGCCCGTGGCCAGGCGCACGGCGGCGACCACCTCGCGCCAGTCGTTCTTGCGCTCCTCGGTGGACTTGAGCTCCGTGCCCACGCAGAACAGCGCGGCCCCCGCGGCCTCCGCCACGACGGCATGGTGGACGATGAAGCTGCGGTAGGAGTCGAACCAGGAGCGCCAGCTCCGCTCGTCCCCCATCGCGATGTCTCCCACGAAGGCGCCGCCTCCGAGCCAGAGCTGCGGCTTGACCATCGCCGACATCCCCAGGGAGCGCGCGTCGGTTACGGCGCGCAGCGTCCCCTCGTCGGTTTCGCCCTGGGGGCTCCTGTGCACGAACGCGATGCGATCGGACTTGGCGTCGCGCGAGAAGGCGAACGGCATCACCGATATGGAGTTGACCGAGAGGTCCTGTAACCGCTTGAGCGTTCCCAGCGAGCGGGGCGCCACGTAGCCCTCCTCGATGGAGTTGGTCATGGCGTAGGAGACGCCGCTCAGAAAACCGGACGGGAGATTGCGGTGCGGCGGGGGCACGACGGTCTGCCGCGCGGCCGCCTCCCTCCACCGCGAGAGCTTCTCACGCAGCGCCCCCTCGGAGTCCTTGAAGAGGCGGTCCAACGCATGCTGGCCGTCCAGGCGCGCGCCGGCGTCGAGCCACGAGGCCGCCGTGCCGACGGCCAGCACCGGCGAGACGTCCTCGGAGGAGTGGAGGATGTCGTCGATGGAAGGCTCGACCTTTGCCGCCCGGGTGAACGCGGCGAATCCCCGGACGTCCCGGCCCCACCACTTGCCGAACCGCCGGGCGCCCGCCGCCAGCATCAGGGTCCGCCGCTCGAGCATCGCGGGCTCCGCCGCGGCCAGCGCCGCCGCCGCCAGCACGGGAGACACCAGGTCCGGCTCCCGGGGCGTCGAGGCGTCGACGTCCACGCGGACGCGGCCCGCGTCAACGGACAGATCCGCGGGGCGCGAGGAGCCCGTGTAGAGCCCCTTGGTCACGGCGTCCGGAAACAGCCGCACCGAAAAGACTTTCTTGCCCGCGAAGCGGCTCGCGGCCTTTTCCCACGCCGCGGCGGCCGCGCGCTCGGGTTCCCGAAAGCTCCACTCGATGCCGCCGCGGGTCTCGCGGCCCAGGTCTTTGAGAAACGTCTCGCGGTCGGCGATCTGGTCGCGATCCGCGGCGCGGTCGATGTTGAGCGCTCCCCCGGAACGCGCGAATCGGCCCTCCTTGGACAGGGGGCCGGAGACGACCTCATAGTCCGAACCGGGGCCCTCGCGCCGCAGGACCCGCCGCGCGGCGAGCTCGATGACCGCGCGCGCGGAGTTGCCCAGCACCAGCGACGGCGCGACGCGGGACGGATCCGCCAGAAACACGGCATCCTCTGGGCCGCGGTAGCTCCTCCCGTCGAACGTGAAGCCGTCCGCATCGAGCGTGACGGGAAATGCCGCGGCCAGCTCGCGGACCCGGTCCGAGCCCGGCAGTGTTGAGAGATGCACGGCATCGAATCCCTTGGGCACGGGACTCGATTCGGGAGCCGTCTGCACCTCGACGCCCCGGTGCCTGGCCCACTCCGCGATCCGCGCCACGTCCGGCTCCTGCAGGAGCCCGTCCGGCGCGCGCAGGGCCACCCGCCGCGGCGCGGGCGTGGGGGTCGCCTTGGGAGAGAACGCGAGCGTCATCCCGAGCAGGGCGGAGAGGACCAGGGTCGAGCGCAGAGGCTTCATGGGTGCCGCGAGGATCGGGTGGGCTCTTGGGACCTAGCGCTCCGAGCCCGCCCTCTGCCACACGATCGATCCGGCCACGATCGTCGCCGCCGGCGCGCCCGAGAGCTCCCACCCGGCAAACGGCGTGCTGCGACCCTTCGAAAGGAAACGTTGGGCGTCCACTTTCCAGCGGGCCTGCGGGTCGAAGACCGTGACGTCCGCCGGCGCGCCCGGCGCCAGCGTCCCGCCCGGGATGCCCAACACGCGAGCCGGTCCCGCCGAGAAGAGCCAGGCGAACCGCGGCAGCGCGAGCACGCCGTGCGCGACCAGCCGATCGTAGACGACCGCGGCCGCCGTCTCCAGCCCGACGATGCCGAACGGCGCGGACTCGAAGTCCACCATCTTCTCGTCGGTGTGATGCGGCGCATGGTCCGTGGCGATGGCGTCGATCGTTCCGTCGTTCAAGCCCTCGGTCAAAGCCCCGACGTCGGACGCCTCGCGCAGCGGAGGGTTCATCTTGGTGCGCGTCGAGAATCCGGAGGCGGCGACCTCCTCGTCGGTCAGCAGCAGGTGATGGGGCGTGACTTCGCACGTCACCCGAAAGCCGTCCGCCTTTCCCCGCCGCACCGCCTCCAGGGCGCTGGCGGTCGAGAGATGCGCGACGTGCAGCCGGCCGCGGGTCATCTCCGCCACGAGGAGATCCCTCGTGACGGCGGCCGCCTCGGCGATCGAGGGCTGGCCCGCCAGTCCCAGGCGCGTGGACACGGCGCCCTCGTGCATCGGCGCGCCGGCGGAGAGCCCGCGGTCCTCGGCGTGCTGGATGATCGGCAGATCGAAGAGGTTCGCGTGCTCGAAGGCCCGGCGCAGCACGCCCGCGTCCTCGAGCCAGCGTCCGTCGTCCGACAGCGCGACGGCCCCCGCATCCCGCAGATCGCCGAACTCGCAGAGCTCTTGGCCCTTCTGTCCCCGCGTGATCGCGGCGATCGGGTAGAGCCGGGTTCCCCCGGCCGCCGCGGCCCGCGACCGGATGTACTCGCAGACGGGCCGGCTGTCGTTGACCGGATCCGTGTTGGGCATCGCGCAGACGGCGGTGAAGCCCCCGGCCGCCGCCGCCCGCAACCCGGTCGCGATGGTCTCCGCGTACTCGCGTCCGGGCTCCCGCAGGTGCGCGTGCAAGTCGATGAAGCCGGGGAACACGAACAGGCCCGACGCGTCGAAGATCTCCGCGTCGCCGTCGTCGAGACGGTCGTCGACGCGCGCGACGACGCCGTCGCGCAGCAGCAGGTCGCGGGGCGCGTCCTGGCCGGCGGCCGGATCGAGCAGGCGCCCGCCGCGAATCAGCAGTCCGCGGCTCACTCGCCCTCCCAGGGATGCCCGCCGAGCATCAGATACAGCACCGCCATCCGCACGGCCACCCCGTTGGCGACCTGATCCAGGATCACGGCGCGGTCCGAATCGGCCACGTCCGACGCGATCTCGACCCCGCGATTCATCGGGCCCGGGTGCATGACGATCGCCTTGGGGTGGGCCCGGGCGAGCCGCTCGCGATCCAGCCCGTAGAGCCGGAAGTACTCGCGGATCGACGGAAACAGAGAGCGGCCCTGCCGCTCCAGCTGCATCCGCAGCATCATGACGACGTCGGCCCCGTCCAAGGCCGCGTCGAAGTCGGTCGTCGCCGCCACACCCATCTCCTCGATGCGCGGGGGCAGCAGCGTGGGGGGCCCGCAGACCGTGACCCGGGCGCCCATCTTCGTCAAGAGCCAGATGTTGGAGCGCACCACGCGCGAGTGCGCGATGTCGCCGCAGATCGAGACGCGCAGGCCCTCGAGTTTCCCCAGCCGCTGCCGGATGGTCAGCGCGTCGAGCAGGGCTTGGGTCGGGTGCTCGTGGGCGCCGTCGCCGGCGTTGACCACGCCCGCCTTGAGGTGCCGCGCCAGAAAGTGCGGAACGCCCGGGCAGCCGTGCCGGATGACGATCAAGTCGGGCGACATCGCCTGCAGATTCCGGGCGGTGTCCAGCAGGGACTCTCCCTTCTCGACCGAGCTTCCCGTGGCCGAAAAGTTGAGCGAGTCCGCGGACAGCCATTTCTCCGCGGTCTCGAAGGAGAACCGGGTCCGGGTCGAGGCCTCGAAGAAGAGGTTGACGACCATCCGGCCGCGCAGCGCGGGCACCTTCTTGATCGCGCGCGTGGCGATCGAGCTCATGGATTCGGCGGTGTCGAGGAGAAGGGTGATCTCGTCGGGAGTCAGAGGCTCGATCCCGAGAAGATCCTTCGTGCGCAAATGGGTGACCGTCAGTGCGGCTTCTCCAATATCCAGACCTCGTCCGCGCCGTCGGTCTCCTGGAACATCACCTGGATGACTTCACGGCTGGACGTGGGCACGCTCTTGCCGACGTAGTTGGCCTCGATCGGAAACTCCCGGTGCCCCCGGTCGATCAGCACGGCCAGGCGAATCGCGCGCGGCCGTCCCAGGTCGATGACGCCGTCCAACGCCGCGCGGATCGTGCGGCCGGTGTAGAGGACGTCGTCGCAGAGCAGCACCGTGCGCCCGTTCAGGTCGAAGTCGATCTCGGTCTTCTTGAGCAGGGGCTGGGGAGCGACGGTGGACAGGTCGTCGCGGTACAGAGTGATGTCCAGGGTTCCCACCGGAAAGCTCTGGGAAACCAGATCGGACAGCCGGGCCGCCAGTCGGGTCGCCAGAGGCACGCCGCGCGTCCGGATGCCGACTAGGGCCAGGCCGGCAAGGTCCTTTTGCCGCTCCGCGATCTCATGGGCCATTCGGTCGATCATGCGCCGGATTCGGTCGGCGTCGAGGATCTTGGCCTTTTGGATCAGCTCTTCGGTCAAATCCGCGCGAGTCTACGGGGTCGATGCATCCGGGTCAAGAACGCCTGCGAAAATGGGGCTCCAAAGCCGGCAAACGGCGCTAGAATAGTGCCCAAACAAGGTAAACATATGGTCATTTACAACGCAGCCACCAAAGAGCTGACGGCGAAGATCGTTTACTACGGGCCGGGCCTCTGCGGCAAGACCACCAACCTCAAGGTTCTTCACGACCGCCTCGAACCGGGGACGGCCGGGAAGCTCTTGAACCTCCAGACGCAGACGGACCGGACAATCTATTTCGATCTGCTGCCCGTCGAGCTCGGCGACATCAAGGGCTACAAGATCCGCTTTCAGCTGGCCACGGTGCCCGGCCAGACCGCGTTCAACGAGACGCGCCGCGTGGTCCTGAAGGGAGTCGACGGGATCGTCTTCGTGGCCGATTCCCAGTGGACCATGCTCCCCAAGAACCTGGAGAGCTGGCAGAACCTCAAGGACAACCTCAAGTCCAACGAGATCACGTTCGAGAGCATCCCCGTCGTGGTGCAATACAACAAGCGGGACCTGGCCGACATCCTGGCCGTCGACGCGATGCAGGAGGCCCTGGGGCTCTCCTCATACCCGTTCGTCGAGGCCGTCGCCAGCGCGGGGCGCGGAGTGACCGAGACGTTCAAGCTGATCTCGAAGCTGACCTTCGTGGATCTGTTGCGGCGCCTGCAGGGCCGCCGCGCGGAAGAGGCCCAGGCCGCCGCCGCAGCCCCTCCGATTTCCGATCAGGCGCGCGCGGACGACCTTCTCAGCTGGAAGGACTCCCTCTTGAACCGCGAATCGCAGGCGGCGGTGCCGACGGCGCCGCGGCCATCGCGACCGCTCTCGCTGGTGCCGCCGGTTCTGGACGAGGCGCCGTTCGACACGACCGAGCTGGGCCGGGGCGTCGACGACGAGGAAGTCGAGTCCCCCTACTCGGTCGCCGAGCCTCTGGACTGGCAATCGGTGCTGCCCGTCTCGCCCGAGAGCGACACCCAGACGATCCAGATGCAGGCGTTCACGCCGCCCGAGCCGGAGGCGGAGGCGGAATCCCCCGAGATCCTGTCCGAGGCGGATGAGGTCGAGATCGAGATCGCACCTCCGGCGCAAGCCGCGGATGCCCCGGAATCGACCTTCCTCGCGGCGGAGCCGGTCGCCGACGGGCGGATCGATCAGTTCGAATCGCGTCTCCACGCCGCGGAAGATCGCGCCGCCCGCGAGCGCACGTCCTCCCAGCGCCTGACGCAAAGCGTCTCGGACGTGCAGGAACGCGTCGCGGCTGCGAGCGAGCAAGTCTCGGCCCTCGCCGAGCGTCTGGCCGGGATCGAGAAGGGCGTCGGTGGGCTGCACGAGACCCTGGGCTCGCTGCTCCAGCGCCTCGGGTCCATGGAAAGCGAAGCGTCCCGCCACCCCGAAATGGAGCGGACGCTGCGCGGCCTGGAGACCACCGTCCGCGACCTGGACGACCGGCTCCGCGCCGAAACGACCCATCAGCGCAAGGACGCCGACGACGTCGCCATGGCGCTGCGGGGGTTGACCGAGCGATCCCAGACGCTGGATCAGCAGACCACGTCGCTGTTCCACCAGGTCGCCGATCACCAGGAGACGATGGCGCAGCTTTCCGGGATGGGCGATCGCGTGCCGCAGATGGAGAGCCAACTCGCGGCTTTCCGCGAGGCGGCGGCGCGGCTGCCCGAGCTGGAGGGTCAGTTCGCGGCATTGAAGGACACCGCGGCGCGGCTGCCCGAGCTGGAAGGCCAGATCGCGGCGCTCAAGGACACGGCGGCGCGGCTCCCCGAGCTGGAAGGGCAGGTCCAGGCCGCGCTTCGCCAAAATCACGAGCTGGAGTCCACGCTGGAGGAGAAGACGCACCAGGGGCGCCGCGAGGCCGAGGACATCCGCTCGCAGCTGGCGCCCTTGCTGGAGGATCGCGTGCGCCGGCACGAATCCGACGCCCACCTCTTCTCGGAGATGGAACGGCTGCGGGAATCCCTGGCGGAGTCTCTCCACGATCTCGCGGAGCGCCTCCGGCACGCGGTGAGGGGCGGGTCGTAGTTGTCAGTTCATGCTGTCAGTTCACAGTTAAACTGACAACTGACAACTGACAACTGATTACTGACTACTTCCCCGCAGCTTCGACAAGAACCGGTCGTCGTTGCGCCAGTCCGGCGACACGCGGACGGTCAGCTCGAGGAAGAGGCGGCGCGACAGGTCGCGCTCGAGCTGCTCGCGGGCGGCCGTGCCGATGTCGCGGATCATGGACCCGCCCTTCCCCACGATGATCGCCTTCTGACCCGGGCGCTCCACCACGATCGATGCCGTGACGACCGTGATGTCGTCGCGCTGTCCCGGGCGAACGGATTCGATCAGCACGGCGTGGGCGAACGGGAGCTCCTCGCGCGTGCGCTCCAGGAGCTTTTCCCGAATGACCTCGGAGATCCATTCGGTCTCGGGGGTGGCGGTCAGGAAGTCGTCCGGAAACGCCGATGCGCCCTCGGAGAGGCTTCCGGCCAGGACTTCCATGAGACGTTCCACGTTGTCGCCCGTCTTGGCGGAGACCGGAACGATCTCCGCGAACGCGTGCTTCTGCGCCATCTCCGCCAGCAGCGGCAGCAGATCGTCTTTCCGGAGCAGGTCGATCTTGTTGAGCGCCAGGATCGCCGGCGTTCCGGCCTGCGCGATCCGCTCCAGGATGAACTGCTCTCCGGCGCCGCGCCGCTCGGAAGCGTCGACCACGAAGAGGATTCGATCCGCCGAGCTCAGGGCGTCGGTGGCCTCCCGCACCATGGCCGCGTTCAAGCGGTACTGGGGGCGGTGAATTCCCGGCGTATCGATCAAGGCGATTTCGCAACCCGGCCGCCGGGCCACGCCCAGGATGCGCTTGCGGGTGGTCTGCGGCTTGTCGGAGACGATCGCGACTTTTTCGCCGACGAGCGCGTTGACGAGCGTGGACTTGCCGGCGTTGGGCCGTCCCACGACCGCCACCTCGCCGACTCTCAAGAAGCCTTCAGCTTTCAGCTCTCGGCTTTCAGCTTGGACCCGCGAGCGGACGCCTCCGGCGGAGCGCTGAGAGCCGACGGCTGGAAGCTTCCTTCCGGCTCGATCCGCACGCGATAGACGCGCCGGCGATCCGCTTCCTCGACGGTGAAGCGGAGGTCCGACTCGCGGTAGTTCTCGCCCGGCTTGGGGATGTGGCCCAACCGCGTCGCCAGGAAGCCGCCGACCGTCGTGAAGTCTTCCTCCTCGGGCCCCCGGCCGAACAGATCCCGGATGACCTCGATGTTGGCCTTGCCGGACACCGAGTACGCGTTCTCGCCGGTGCGCGAGACGGGTTCGCGCTCATCCTCGTGCTCGTCGGAGATCTCGCCCACGATCTCCTCCAGAAGATCCTCCACCGTGACGACCCCGGAGACGCCGCCGTACTCGTCCACGACGATCGCCATCCAGAGATGGCGTCTCTGGAATTCGCGCAGGAGCTCGGAAACCTTCTTCGTGTCCGGGACGAAGTACGCCTCCCGCATGAGCTCCGCGATCGAACGGTTGGCGCCCGCGCGGATGGACTGGAGCGCGTCCTTGACGTGGACGATGCCCACCACCGTGTCCACCGAGCCGCGCACCACCGGAATGCGAGAGTACTTGGACTCGACGAACAGGTCGAACAGAACGGTCAGCGAGGACGCGACGTCGATCCAGACGATGTCGGTGCGCGGCGTCATGACCTCGCGCACGAGCGTGTCGCCGAAGTCGACGATGGACATCAGCAGCTTCTCTTCTTCCTTCTCGAGGATCCCCTCCTCGCGCCCGACGTCGATGTAGGCCCGCACTTCCTGCTCGGTCGCCTCCGCGGGCTTGTCGGGCGCCGGGGCGCGGCCCGCGAAAATCCCACGGATCAGGTAGGCGATCGGAAAGAGCAGCCACGAGGCCGCGGTGATGACGGGCAGCAGACGCGCCACGATCTGCTCGGGCTCGCGGTTGGCGTCCCGGCGCAGGAGCCCGATCTCCGTCAGCATCCAGCCGCCCATGAAGCACAGGCCTCCCCAGAGCCAGGGCCGCGGGATTTGGAACGTCTCGAGCGCGGAGACGGTCGTCAGCAGCCCCGTGAGCAGCAGCGTCTGGACGAGCACCTTGGTCGTGGTGCGGACGATCTCGACTTCTCCCGCGCCGGACAGGATCCGGGCGCGCTCGGGGTGCTCTTCCAGCAGGCCCCGAATCTTGATCGGCGAGAGGCGGTCCAGCGCGAGCGCAAACGTCTCGAAGAGCAGGAAGGCCGCGTAGCAGAAGCCCGCCGCGATCAACGCGATCATCGCCGCTTCCGCTTCCGGGACGCCTCCGGCGCCGGCAGGAGGCCCAACCGCCCGCGGAGCCGGTGCTCGATCGCGTCCATTTCCCCCGCGTCGGTCTCGTGGTCGTAGCCCATCAGGTGGAGAAAGCCGTGGAGCAGGAGCCGGTCGATCTCCCGCGCGGACGTGTCGGCCCGCCGTCGCGCCTCCCGCGCTGCGTAGGGCACGGAGATGACGATGTCGCCCAGAAACCCATTTGCCGCCGGGCCGGCCGGAAACGCCAGCACGTCGGTCGAGCGGTCCAACCCGCGGTAGCGCCGGTTGAGCGACCGCATTCGGCCGTCCGCGCAGAAGAGGACCGACACTTCCCGGGCCTGCGAGCGCGCCGCGCGCGCGGCGCGGGTCAGCACGCTGCGGACTCGGGGTCGGGGCGGGGCGCCGGCCACTCCGGCGTGCACGTCCACGCGGATCACGACACGGCCCGGGGCCCGGCGGCCTCGGAAGCGGTGCCTTCCGCCGCGCGCCGCTTGGCCTTCTCCCGGTTGAAGTCGAAGCCGGGGTAGTCGATGCGGTGGTGGAACACCGTGGTCACGGTGCGGGCCAGCGCGTCGATGATGATCGCCAGATCGCGCATCGTCAAATCGCAATCGTCGAATTGCGCGTCGCGCAGGCAGTCGTCCACGATCGTCTGGATCATCGCGCGGATCTTCGCGGACGTGGGCTCCACCAGCGTGCGCGAGGCGGCCTCGACCGCATCGGCGATCATCAGGATGCCGAGGATCCGCGTGGACGGCTTGGGGCCGGGATACCGGTAGTCGGTCTCCTGGACGGCACCCTGGGCCGGGTCGGCCTTGGTCAGGGCCTTCTGGTAGAAGTATCGGATGAGCTTGGTGCCATGGTGCTCGCGGATGGCGGTCACGATCGGCTCCGGCAAGCGCGCGCGGTTGGCCATCTCCACGCCTTCCTTGACGTGCGCGGCGATGATCAGCGCGCTCATCGAGGGCTCCAGGCGGTCATGGCGGTTGTACCCCTTCGGCTGGTTCTCGATGAAGTAGTCCGGCATCTTCGTCTTGCCGATGTCATGGTAGTAGCCCGACACCCGCGCCAGCAGGGCATCGGCGCCGATCGCCTCCGCCGCCGCCTCGGCCAGATGCCCCAGCATCAACGAGTGCTGGTACGTGCCGGGCGCCTCTAGGGCGAGTGTCCGCAGCAGCGGCAAGTTCTGATTGGACAGCTCGAGGAGCCGAATGTCCGTCACGACCGAAAACAGGTGCTCGAAGATCGGCAACAGGAGCCCGACGACCATCGATACGGCCAGCCCTCCGGCGATCCCCGCCAGCGCGTCGTAGAGAAACTCCCATCCCCAGGGGCCGGCGTTCAAGAAATGGATCGCCGAGATCGCCACCAGGTTGCCGGCGGCCACGATGCCGCCCATCCCCAGCAGGACGCTGCGCGCCCGCAGCTTTCCCAATCCGTAGATCCCGGCCAGCGAGCCCACGACCGCGAACAGCGCGAACGGAAACGACAGCCCCATCAGCACGCCCGCGCCGACGGCATGGACCAGCGCGACGAGCAATGCCGGCCCCATTCCGGCCACCAGGCTGACCACGATCGGTCCGGCGGCGAAGGGAATGGCGTAGTTCACGGAGCCCGAGGCGCTCTCCAGGGACGGCGACAACGCCTGAGCCAGGACGAAGCCGCCGCGCGTGACCAGCGAGAAGAGGATGCCCGTCGCCAGCACCGAGCCAAACACCACGCCCGCGGTGCGCTCGCGCTTGCGCCGCCGCTGGCGGCGGGCGTCCAGCCAGAACGCGCCCGTGGCCAGGATCTGCAGGATCAGGATCCCCGTGACCTTGACCCAGGACGACGGATCCGAGACCGACGCGCGAACCGCGGTGATCCACTGGGCCGCGCGGGGCGTGATCTCGTCGCCGCGGCGCACGATGACCTTGCCTCTCGGAATCTTGGTGAAGACGCTCTCGACCGCGCTTCCGGCGGACGCGCGCCGTTCGGCCGTCAGCGCCGCGTCGTAGGTCAGGCTGGGCCGCAGCGCGGCGGCCAGAAAGGCGGCGACCTCCGTTCGTTCGCGTTCCGCGAACGGCAACTCCGCCAGCTTGGCCGACACGGCGGACTTGGCTTCGGTGCCGTATTCCAGCGCGCCGACGTCGCGGCGCTTGGATTCGCGCGCGGAGGCGGTATCGCGCACCAGGATCCCGCGGCTGCGCTCCTCCGGGGCGAGATCCCGATGATCGACGACGCCGCCGCGGTAGAGATCCAGTCCGATGGCCACGAACCGGTCCTCCAACTCCTTGGAAAACCCGCGCTCCGCCAGCGCCGCGAGCGCTTCGTCGCCGATGGGCAGCGTGAACGCATCCCGCAGCTCGGGCGTCAGCCGGCCGCGGGGGCGCGTCCTGGCCGCGATGGGGCGCGCGCGCTCGAAGGAGGACCGCAGCTGCTCTTCGAAACGCGAGCTGGCCAGCGCGTCGCCGTCGTCGACCGGCAGGACCTCGTCCGCCGCCTCGGAGCGGCGGCGGGCCGTCGCGTCGGGATCGGGCACGATGAGCTCGCGGGGAGCAACCACGTCGCGCGTGGCCACGGTGCCGGGCGTCGCCGGCGCATCGCGGAAGGACAGCGTGGGCGCGAACGAGAAGGTCGTGACCAGGACGTACGCGACCGCCCAGAGCAGCGGCCGGAGTCGGAACGCGAATTTCGTCGGGGCGGACCGGGCGGGCCCCGGCGGCCGCCCAAAAGTGATCGTCGCGCGCCCGGAGGGCGCATCGTCACGCATGGCGGGCTCAGCGAGCGGTCGCGGGGGGCTCGGGCGACCGGAAGATCCGTCCGCCTTCCGAGGATTCGGGGAACCGGCCGGCTCCCCGGCCGCTCGCCGCGGCGGCCGCTTCCCGCTCCCGATCCAAAGCGTCGTAGGCCGTGATGATGGACTGCACGAGCGTGTGCCGCACGACGTCACGCTCGTCAAACAGGACGAACCGAATACCCTCGATGCCCGAGAGGATCTGATGCGCTTCCCTCAGCCCGGACGTCTTCCCC
>JBDTXY010000035.1:0-13494 GCA_040005945.1 Acidobacteriota bacterium | reverse complement strand
CGATGAAGGCGGCCAGCACCCGGCTGCCCACGCCGGCCACCGGCAGATTCAAGGGCACGTTGTCGATGCCGAAGATCGTCTCGGCGTCGGCCGGGGAAGGCGCATTCCACCGATCGGTCAAACCGCCAGCCTCCTTGCGATGGGGGCGCGCAAGACACTTGGAGCGTTGGCTCTACTCTGGGCAATCCCGGGGGAAAAGAAAAGGGGAAAAGTGCCGCGCTGCCGCGGGCCCTCAGTGCTCGAGACCGTACTCCTTGATCTTGTTGTAGATCGTCTTCAAGGAGAGCTTGAGCAGCTCGGCGGTCTTGCGCTTGTTGCCGCGCGCGAATTCGAGCGTCTTGGAGATCAGGCGACGCTCCACGTCGGCCAGTGAATCGCCGACGGCGATCCGCACGACCGGCGCCTTGCGGCGGCGGTTGCGCGCCCGCGGGAGGGGCCGGCCCAGCACGGATCGGACCACGGTCGGGCCGATGAGGGATTCGGACAGCCGGGCGGCGCGGCGCACGACTTCCTTGAGCTCGTGGGTATTGCCGGGCCAGTCGTGGGCCTGGAGCGCGTCGGCGGCATCCGCGTCCAGCGACAATGCCGGATCCAGATCTTCCAGAAAGCGCCGGGCCAGCAGCGACACGTCCCCCGCGCGCTCGCGCAGCGGCGGCAGATGCACGGTGTTTTCGGCCAACGCTTCATGGAGGGGACGCAGCAGCCGTCCGGCATCCAACGCGTCGCGGGGATCCTCGTCGATCGAAACGATGAAGCGGATGAGGCGGGGCCCCCGGATGTGGGCGAGCAGCATCTCCTGAAAACCGGCGGAGGTCGCTTCCACGTTAGACAGGAACAGCGTGCCCGATTCGGTCTGGCGCGTGGCCAGATCCAGCGACTCCCCCTCCGAGATGTAGGCAAACCGCTCGGCGCCGCGCGCCGACAGGCGGTGCAGGGCCAGGGCGGCGTCGTCCTTCTCGGTCCCGGTCTCTCCGGTGATCAGCACGGTGGTGCCGGCCGCGGCGGCGGCGGCGTGCTCGAGCGCGGCCAGGGCCGCGACCCAGCGGGGCGATCGGCCCGGGAGCGCGTCGCGCAGCTCGGCGCGAGCCAGACGCAAACGCGCGTGCTCGGCCGCGCCGTCGCGGTCCCGCCGGACGCGAGCCGCCGACACGATCTGAGCCACTCGCTCTTGCGAGATCGGCCGCCAGAGGAAATCGCGCGCGCCTGCGGCGACCGCCCGCACGGCGAGGTCCAGCTGCGGCTGATCGACCAGGGCGTACGTGATCCGCCGCGGGTCGCCGGCGCGGGCCTGCGCCAGGAACGCCTCGGCACTCGCGTCGCCCGCATCGAGCGATGCGACCACGATCTCAGGATCGAAGTCGGTCAGGGCGCGCACGCCTTCGGTGAGTCCCGAAAAGCTCCGGACCGGGCAGTCGAGCGAGCCGAACGCGCGCCGCAGGGCGTCGCGGGACTCGGGGTTGGGATCGACGATCAGAACCTTCATATCCAAACCGTAAATTCTAGCAGGGTGCGTGCCATTCCGAGACGGCCATTACGGAAGGCGCGGGCGAGGGATGCCGAGCGACGGCCAAAGGGTGTCGATCTTGCGTTTGACCTCCGCCGACATCACGATCGCATCGGGCCAGGGGCGTAGGAAGCCCTCCTCCGGCCACTTGCGCGTCGCGTCGATCCCGATCTTGCTCCCGTAGCAAGGCAGGCGCGAAGCGAAGTCGAGTTCATCGACGGGCCCATGGACGATCTCGATGTCACGCTCGGGGTCGATGGCCGTCAACGCCCTCCAGAGCAGCTCCGGGCCGGCGCGCACGTCCACGTCCGCGTCGACGACCACGATCACCTTGGTGAACATCATCTGGCCGGTGCCCCACACGGCATGCATGGTCTTGCGGGCGTGTCCGGGGTACCGCTTGTCGATCGCGACGATCATGAGGTTATGGAAGATGCCTTCGACCGGGAGGTGCATGTCGACGATCTCGGGAATCGTCTTCTTGACCAGAGGCAGGAACAGCCGCTCGATCGCCTCTCCCAGGAAGCCGTCCTCCATCGGCGGACGGCCGACGATCGTCGTCATGTAGATCGGCTCGCGCCGACGCGTCAGCGCCGTGACGTGAAACACTGGGAACTCGTCCTCCAGAGAGTAGAAGCCGGTGTGGTCCCCGAAGGGACCCTCCCGGCGGCGCTCCTTCGGGTCGACGTAGCCTTCCAGGACGATCTCGGCCTCCGCCGGCACCAGGAGATCGACGGTCTTCGCGGCGACCATGGGGACCGCCGCGCCGCGCAGGAAGCCGGCAAACAGCAGCTCGGACAGTCCCGGGGGCAGCGGCGCGACCGCCGAGAAGACCGTCGCGGGATCGCAGCCGATCGCGACGGCAACCTCCATGCGCCGGCCGTCGCGCTCGTACCCGCGCGCTTGCCCCGCCCCATCCTTGTGCTTCTGCCAGTGCATGCCGGTGGTGTTGCGGTCGAACACCTGCATGCGGTACATGCCCACGTTGGTCTTGCCGCTGGCCGCACCCCGGGTGATGACCAGCGGGAGCGTGATGAACGGCCCGCCGTCCTGCGGCCAGCAGGTCAGGATCGGCAGCTGCGTCAGGTCCACGGCGTCGCCCGTCGCCACGACCTCCTGGCAGGCGCCGCTGCGGACGGTCTTGGGAAAGACGGCCGCCAGCTCGGTCACCTTCGGAATCGCCTTCAGCTTCCCCAGAATGCCCTCGGGCGGCTTGGGATCCAGAAAGAAGTCCAGGCGCGAATCCCACTCTTCCCATGAGTCGATCTGCAGCGCCTGAAGCATCCGCCGCCGGGACGCGAAGGCGTTGATCAGAACGGGCATCGTCGCGCCTTCCACGTTTTCGAAGAGCAGCGCCGGGCCCGAGCCCTTGACGGCCCGGTCGGCGATCTCGGCGATCTCCAGGCGCGGCGAGACGCGCTGGCGGATTCGGACGAGCTCGCCCTGCGCTTCCAGGACGCCGACGAACTCCGACAGGTTCTCGTAGGCCACGCGGCTACCTTATCGCCTTATCGCCCAATCTCGGCGGCCCGGCGCGAGCGCGACCGCGCGCCGGATTGCGTCAGCGGGACCTCCGCCTCGATGCGGCCGACGTCGCGGCCGAGAGCGTTGCGGAGAACCGGCTCCGCGTAAGGGGCCAGAGCCCGGCGCAGCTCATCCGGGAGCCGGCCCAATCGCCCCAGCATCGCGATCGTCACGGAGTCGCGGGCGCGTGCGGACCCATCCTCGATCTTGAAGACGGCGCCGGTGGACGGACGCCCCTTCGCAGACGGGCGCAGGCCCACCGCGTACACGCCCTCCGCGCCTTCCTTTCCGATCCAGCGTCCTCGGCCCACGCGGAGGAAATCCGTCGTGAAGCGTCCGGCGCCGGCGACCATCTCGGGCCGCCGGATCATGGCGCGAACCATCCGCGCCCGAACGGAGGCCGCGAGCCGTTCCTCGCCCGGGACGCGGGCGGCCATCAGCCGGGCATAGGCCACGGCCAGCGAGGACAGCGGCAGTCGGAAGACCGGCGCATTGCATCCGTCCACCGCCACGGTGATCTGGTCCTCCGCGAGACCGGCGTAGAGCGCGATCAACGATCGGATCCTGCGCTGGAGGGGATGTCCCGGATCGGTGTAGCCGGCGTGCGGGAGCCCCAGCAGCCGACAGGCGAGCAGCATGCCCGCGTGCTTTCCGGAACAGTTGTTGTGGAGCGCGCTCGGGGCTTTTCCCGCGCGGATCAGCGCCCGCGCCGAGGCCTCGTGCATGGGGAGGTGCGCGCCGCACGCCAGATCGGACACCCCGAAGCCGCCGCGGCGCAGGAGCCGGCCGGCCAGGCTCGCATGGCGCGGCTCGCCGCCATGGGAGGCGCAGAGGAGCGCGATCTCGGAATCCGAGAGGCCGAACCGCTTCTCTCCCCCCGCCAGCAGCAGCGGCATCGCCTGAAATGGCTTGGCCGCGGAGCGCGCGAAGACCGGCGCCGAGGGATCGCCGCAGGAGGCCAGCAAAGACCCGCGCTCGTCGACCACCGCGATGGTGCCGCGATGCACGGACTCGACCCGAGTCCCCCGGAAGACCCGCGCCAGAATCGGGGGGGCTTTGGTCATGGCAAACCATTATCCCCGCGGTTGTTCTGACCTCGAATCGGTTATCCTGAACGGGACGATGCCGCGGAATAATTCGGGGTTCGCGACCGTTCGTTGAACAGGATGCGCACGACCCTTCTGACCCTCGCGATGGGCATCGCCTGCGCGACCGGACTCGCGCAACAAGGCGCGCCCCCGCCCCTGTTCGCGGACCTCGAATTCGTGGGCCAGGAAGGCGGCAGCGTCCGGCTTTCCGAGCTCAAGGGCAACGTGGTCCTCTTGAACGTCTGGGCCACCTGGTGCGGGCCTTGCAAGCTGGAGCTTCCGGTGGTGCAGAGGCTCTATGACAGTTACAGCGATCGGAACTTCGTCGTGCTGGCGGTCAACGTGGACGCCGACCGCAAACGCGTCAGCCCGTTTATGAAGCAGTTCAACATCTCGGTTCCCGTTTACTATGCGTCGCCCGAAGATGCCGGCCCCCTCACGGCGGGGGGGATTCCCTCGACATTCCTTCTCGCGACCGACCGCACCCTTCTGGATAGACAGGTCGGTTACTCCGCCAGCGTCGAGGATCGGTGGAAGAGAATCCTGGAGAAGCACCTGAGGCCCCGCAAGTAAACCGGCGCCCCTTCTCCGAGTCTGTCTATCCGGGAGGTCCATCATGAAAACCCGAGTCGTCCTTTTCGTCCTTGCCGCGGCGTTCGCGGGCGCCGCCACCGCGTCGGCGCAACTGCGCGGGGGCACCGTCGAGATCAACCCCTTCGCGGGTTACCTCTTCGGGGGCACGATCGACCACAATTCGGACCACGGATTCCGCTTCTCGCGGGTCGACGTGGATGACGACGTCACCTACGGCGGCCGCATCGGCTACAACCTCACCAGCCTGCTCGAGTTCGAAACGCAGTACTCCCGGACCGAGACGCAGTTCGTTTCGCGCCAGCGCGACGTGGACGACCAGAAGCTGGGCGATCTGAACATCGACTACTTCCTGGCTTACGCCACCTTCAACTTCGGACACGGTCGTGTCGTCCCCTATTTCACGATCGGAGCCGGCGGAGCCAACCTGGTACCGAACGTTCTGGACACGCGCTCCACCTCCGAGGTCCGGTTCACGAGCAGCGTGGGCGGCGGCGTCAAGATCTTCGTGACCCCGCACTTCGGCTTCCGGCTCGACGGGCGCGGCTATTCGACCTGGCTGGGCGATGACTCCCACGTCTACTGCAACACGGCGAGCGTGTGCACGAACCAGAACTGGCTGACCAACGGCGAGGGCACCGGAGGTTTCATCATCGCCTTCTGAGGCGAGGCGGGGCGCGAGCGCTACTCGCGCTGAATCCGGATCCGCCGCCCGTCGTCCGCGTCCGCCTGAATCGTCACCTCGACGGAGGGCGGGAGCAAACGGCGAATCGCACCCCGCGCCCACTCGACACAGACGGGAGCGCCCGCGACCGCGTCGGGCAGCCCCAGGACCGCAAGGTCCCGGGGGTCATCGGCCAAGCGATAGAGGTCCAGGTGGCGCAGCACGATGGCGCCGTCGGCGTTGGCGTATTCGTGGAGCAGCGCGAACGTCGGGGACGCGACTTCGCGCGGGAGAGCCCCGAGGCCTCGCGCGAGCCCGCGCGCCAGGGTGGTCTTCCCGGCCCCCAGTTCTCCGTGCAGATAGACCACGTCGCCGGAGGAGAGGGAGCTCGCCAGCCGCTCCCCCAGCCCCTCGGTCTCTGCGCCGCCGCGCGTAACGATTTCTTCGCTACGCATCGCGTGGAACCGGCCGGCCGACCAACCCGCGGCGCACGCGGGGGATCGCGTCCGCGATCTCGTGCGCGAGCAGGCCCGCGTCGCCCAGCATCGGCTCGAGCGCCTGCGCCGCGGCTCCGTGAAGCCAGACTCCCGCCGTCGCGGCGTCTGCGGCCGAGAGTCCACCGGCCGCCAGCGCTCCGATCACGCCCGCCAGGACGTCTCCCGAGCCGGCGGTCGCGAGCAGGGGGGTTCCCGTCGGATTCACGACGACTTCGCCGGTGCGCTGCGCGATCAGGCTGTGCGCCCCCTTGAGCACGACGACCGCGCCGCTCGTGCGCGCCAGGGCACGCGCCGCGCCCAGGCGATCCGCCTGAATCTCCCGGGAGGAACGGTCCAGGAGCCGGCCCGCTTCACCCGGATGCGGGGTCAGGACGGTCGGGGAGGCCCGCTTCGCGAAGAGACCCGGCCTTCCGGCAAAGGCATTGAGCGCGTCGGCGTCGGCGACAATCGGAATCCGGGTCCCGCGCAGGAGGATCTCCAGGAAACGCACCGTGCCGGCGGCCTGGCCCAAACCGGGGCCCACGACGGCGGCGTCGAAGCCCGACAGGGCGGCGATGAGCTCGCGCGCGCCCGCCTCCGCGATCGCGCCGGCGGATTCCGGCAGACCCCATGTCATCGCTTCGGGCAACGCCGAAACGATGCGGAGCGCGAGGGACTCGCCACAGAAGACCGTGACCAGCCCCGCCCCGGCTCGCAACGCCCCGCGCGCGGCCAGGATTGCCGCGCCCCCTTTTCCCCGAGAGCCCGCGATCACAGCCAGACGGCCGAAATCGGCCTTGTGGGAGTCCCGAGGGCGCGGCGGCAGCAACGCGCTCACGTCCTGCGCTTCGGACAGCCAAATGCGTTTCGCCTGGCGCGCCAGCACCGGCCGACCGATGCCGATATCGGCCACCACGAGCTCGCCGCAGAAGCCGCTGGCCGGCGGAAAGACGTGACAGGCCTTGGGAGCACCCAGTGCCACCGTGCGCCAGGCGCGCACCGCCGGACCCGGCACCGTCCCGCCGTCGGCGGAGAGGCCGGAAGGCAAGTCCGCGGCCAGAATCGGCTTGCCCGAGCGATTCATCGCGGCGACCGCCCGCTCCGCGGCGCCGCGCAGGGGCCGCGTCACACCGGTCCCGAAAAGGGCGTCGATCACCCCATCGCTTTGGGCCAGCTCGCGGCGCAGCTCGGCAAGGCCGCGCGGCTCCGCCAGCGATCGCAGCGCCAGGCCCACGCCCCGGGCGCGCGCGGCGTTGGAGGCTGCGTCGCCGGAATAGGCCGAGGCATCGCGCAGCGTGAACACGGAAACGGAGGCTCCGGAAAGCGCCAGCATCCTCGCGGCCGCGAGCCCGTCTCCCCCGTTGTTGCCGGGCCCGCAGACCGCCACGATCCGTTGCGCCCCCGGCAGGGATCGCCGGAGCTCGCGGCAGAGAGCGGCGGCGGCATTCTCCATCAGGTCCTCGGAGGCGATCCCGCCGCGAATGGCCGCGGCGTCCGCGGCGCGCATGCCCCGGGAGTCGAGCACGGGAATCACGGCGCGACACCCATCCACGCCGCCAGCGTTTTCGCCGTCGCGACCGGATAGTCCTCGGCGGCGGGGTCGCGTTGGGCGAGGTCGCGCTGCAGCCGCTCCAGATCCTCCGGCCTGTCCACGTCATAGCCCGGATCCAGCAGCCGGTATCGCATGGCCGCCTCGTCCATCCGCGCGACGGTTTCCCGCAGGACCGCATCGGTCGACCAGGAGATGTCCCGAAACACGGCTTCCAACGGCGCGCCGGCGGACAAGCTGATCGCGCAGTAGCCGCCGTCCTCGGCCGGAATGATGGCGGCGTCGGATCCCCTTTCCAGCTCCTCGAAGCACTGCGCCAGGCGCTCCCGCGGCAGCGACGGATGATCCGACCCCACGGCTAAGGCGGCCGGAGCGCCGCGGCGGAACTCGCGCATGAAGGCGGCGCTCAACCGATCGCCCAGATCGCCGGGCACCTGCGCCTCGTGCAGCCAGGGGGCCGCGAAGAGCGCCTCCAATCTCGGGCCCGGCGGGTCCGATTCCGCGCAGAGCACGCTGCGCCACCTGCGGGCGTCGCGGTAGACGCGAGCGGCGTCGGCCAGAAACGCGTCGTACAGATCGGCCGCGCCCGCGTCCGTCAGCCGCACGGCCAGCCGGGTCTTGACGCGTCCGGGCTCGGGAGCCCGGGCGAACAGGATCAGGGACGGCAGCGGCACGGCCCCGATTATGGAGCCTTCGGCCCCGGTCTAGCTCGGTTTCAGGGGCTCCGCGGGCTTGGCTTCCTTGGGAAGCACCGACACGAACACGCTCTTCTGGATGAAGGATGTCAGGTTCGAGATCGCGTCCCGGATTCCGACGGACAGCTTCTGGCTGCCCGGCACCACGATGAGCTTGGCGTCGTAGTAGAAATCCTTCCCCTGGGCCAGGGTGAAGTCCTTGGCCGGAATCTTGACCTCTTGCCTCTGCACCTGCAGATCCGACTGCTTGCCGGACGCGTCCAGGACCACGAAGTAGACGAAGAACTGCCCTTCGTATTGATCGCCTGAGGGAACCAACCCGAGCTTGGCGATGGGCGCGGCGATCCGCACGGGCAGCAGGTAGTTCTCGCGGTCGTAGGGTTTGGGCTCGCCGACCGAAAGGCCGGCCTTCAACGGATTGTCGGCCCGGGGATAGGTGAGGCTCGCGACGACGGCTTCGGCGGTCCGCGTCTCGATGGACTTCTCCACGAATCCTCTCCGGGTGCGCACGGTCAGCCCCTTCCTCTTGACCGTGACTTCGATCCGGTGGGGGCGGTCGACGGCCCCCCGCGCGCTGCGGTATCCCAGGGAGTAGAAGTTGGAGAAGTCCGCGCCGATCTCGTCCAGGTTGGACTTCCAGTCGTTGCTGTTGATCGCCGCGATGCCGCCGGTCTCCTCGGCCAGCATCCGGATGGGCCCCTGCATGTTCTGCCGCACCATGAAATCGTTCAGGTGCACGTTTTTGGTGCTCGCGTTCTCCGCCGAAACCATGTCGTTGGCGGCCAGACCCGAGGCGTCCAAGCTGTAGATCGTGACGCCGTTGGCGTTGGCGGCCTGGATGATCTCGACGTAACGGCTGTTCATGTCGTAGTCCATCTGCTCGAGGGTCGTGCCCGTCTCCTGGTATTTCTGGCGGATCGCCTCGTAGATCTCAAACCCCGCCGTGGCCGGCAAGCCTTCGGAAACGTAGAGAAAGTTCTTGCGGCCCGGGATGCCCGCAAGAGAGTCCAGCGTGGACTTGATCGAATCCGTCGTGAACTGGATGTCGTTGCGCAACGACTGCGCGTACGTGCGGGCGATGCCGATGGCCTCGGTGGTGTTCTTGCTCTCGTCGATGCGCCGGATGGCGTCTCGCCGCTCCCCCAGCTGCGTCGTTCCGCCACCCGTGTCCAGCTCGATGTTCTCCAGGGCGCCCACCAGGTCGTTGGCGTCGGAGGTGAACGGACGGCGAACCTTGAGGGATCGGTTGTAGGTCACCACCATTCCCTCGGCGTTGGGACCGATGGCCTGAGGGATGAACTCCTTCAACCGGCGGAACATCCGGTTGCGGTTTTGGGGCTGGATGTTCAGGTTGTCGATGAAGAAGATGTAGTGCGCCTTGAGCTCCTGGGGCACGGCGGCCGCGGCCTCGGGAGTGTTCAGCGGAATCGTCTTGCCATCCTCCAGGAGCACCTTGCCGCCTGAGACGGCGTAGAAATTCGTCACCGCCTGGGGCACTCCATCCTGTTGGATCGAGAAGTCGTCGACCGTCAGATTCGGGACGCGGTGACCCTTGGAGTCCGTGACGATGACCTCCACGCTGGTGACCGAGACGTCCACCGACTCGACGACGGAGGGCAGCGACTTCTCCTTTTCTTTCTCTTGCGGCGCCGGGGGGTTCTGCGCCCCTCGGGCGGGGGCGCGAGCCGGAGCCGGCGGCTGCTGGGCGTGAAGTCTGCCGAGCGATGCGGCGGCGGCGCAGAGCGAGGCGATGGCGACGAGTCGTTTCAAACGGATCCTCCTGTCAGCCTGTCAGCGCAAAGCGATGTTCCCGCCGACATTATTCCCCCATGCGGCCGGCAGCGCCCCGGATCCTCGGCGCCCGGCGGCGGTTTCGAAGGCGATTTTGCGTTTCGCGCGGCCTCGAAACCGGGACGGCGCGAGGCCCGCAAAAACTCTGTTGCTTTGTTGAAAGGAATTCAACAGAATTCGGCCCTCCGGGGCGGCCCCGAGTCGAGTCCGGTGGGAAAAGCGAAAGATCTTAAGGAGCGAAGCGAAGCATGGCACGCCAACGGCAACGTGCGGCCGCGGCCGCCTTTCTCCTCCTCACGGCCATGGCTCTGGCCGGATGCAACAAGATCAAGTCCAAACAACAGACCAAGCTCGGCAACGAGTACCTCAAGGCCGCTCAGTACCAGACCGCCCTCGCGGCCTACCAAGAGGCGCTGCGTCTGGACCCGAGCGAAACCAAGCTCAACAAGCACATCGGGATCGCCTACATGGGCCTCTATCAACCGGGGTCCAAGCATCCCAAGGATATGGAGTTTGCGCAGAAGGCCATCGACCACCTGAAGACTTACGTCCAGGCGTACCCCGACGACAAGAAGGTGCTCGAGTACCTGGTCTCGATGTATCTCAACACCGAACGCTACGACGACGCCATCGGGTTCTACCAAAACGAGCTCCTGAAGCGCGACCCCAAGGACAGCAAGGCGATGCAGTCGGTCGCCATGCTGTACTTCAAGAAGGGCGACTTCGACAACGGCGTGAAGTGGCTCAAGAAACGGCTGGAGATCGAGGGAAACAACCCGGAGGTCTACTACTTGATCGGCGTGCAGGCCTGGGATCGCTCCTACAACTTCCCGGACTTGGACCCCGCGCTGCGCGCCAAGATCGTAGACGACGGGCTGCAGTCTCTGAACAAGGCGGTCGAGTTGAAGCCCGACTATTTCGAGGCGGTCTCGTACATCAACCTCCTCTACCGCGAAAAGGCCAAGATGGAGGCGGACCCGGTCAAGAAGCAGGAATTCGTCGATACGGCGAACAAGTACCTCCAGCAGGCGCTGGAAATGCGGAAGGCCGCCCAGGAGAAGGCGAAGGCGAACGCGCCGGCGCCGGAACCGGCACTGTAGTGCCGGTGTCTCACTGAGACGGGGGTTTAGTTCATGTTCGAAACATCACTCATCGAATCCAGCCACAAGAAGGACGAGTCCAAGAAGGTCATTTCCTTCCCGGTCTCGATCCTGATTCACGCGCTGGTGATCGGCGCGGCGCTGGGCGCCTCGATCTGGTTCGTCGGCGACGTGCCCGAACCGCCGATTCCGGTGACGTTCTACGCGGCCGCGCCCCCGCCTCCCCCGCCGCCTCCCGCGGCGCCGAAGGCCGCTCCCAAGCCGGTCGAGGCGCCCAAGGTGGTTCCCGTCAGGCCCACCGAGATGACCCAACCGATGACCATGCCCGAGACGGTGCCCCAGCCTCTGGCGTCGCCCGAACCGGTGGCCGACGCCGGTGTCGAAGGGGGCGTCGAGGGCGGTGTCGAGGGCGGCGTGCCCGGCGGGGTGATGGGCGGCGTGCCCGGGGGTACAGGGGCCGGGATGGGCAACGAGCCGCTGCGGGTCGGGGGCGACGTCAAGGCGCCGGCCCTGACCTCCCGCACCGAGCCGACGTACCCGGAGGCCGCTCGGAAGGCCCGGATGGAGGGCGTCGTCATCCTGGAGGCCATCATCACGGCCGAGGGCAACGTCGAAGACGTGCGGGTCCTGAAATCCGTCAATCCCCTGCTCGACGCCTCGGCGGTTCGGGCCGTCCAGCAGTGGCGATACAAGCCCGCGACCCTGAATGGCCGGTCGGTCCGGGTGTACCTGACCGTGACCGTGACGTTCCGATTGAACTAGGATTGGCGGCTCAAGGTGTGGAGTGGTGTGGGATCTGGACTTGGTAACGACTTGAGAAGGAGCGTGGCATGAGTTTCGATCCAATTGAGCTCTGGCACAAGATGACCATCGTCGCCCAGGGCGTCGTGGTCCTGCTGATCGTCATGTCGATCTATTCGCTGACCGTGGCGTTCGAGCGGTTCCTTTACTACCGGAAGGCGCGCAACCAGTCGGTGGCCTACGCCAAGCTGGTGACCAGCTTCCTGAAGCAGGACAAGCTCCAGGAGGCGATCGACTCCTCCAAGAAGTTCAAGAACAGCCACGTCGCCCGGGTCCTCTCCGCGGGACTCTACGAGTTCTCGCACGACGTCAAGAGCGGAGGTGCCAACGTCAGAGGGCACGACATGATCGAGGCCGCCGAACGCGCGATCGAGCGCGAGGCCCTGGTCACGACGGCCGACATGAAGAAGGGCCTCTCGGGCCTGGCGACGATCGGCACCACCGCGCCCTTCATCGGCCTCTTCGGCACGGTCATCGGCATCATCAACGCGTTCCGGGGCATGGCGACGTCCGGCTCGGGCGGCATCGCGGCCGTGTCGGCGGGCATCTCCGAGGCATTGGTGACGACGGCCCTCGGGCTCTTCGTCGCCATCCCGGCCGTGTGGATGTTCAACATCTTCATGAACAACATCGAGCGGTTCCAGGTCGAGATGTCGAACTCCTCCAACGAGTTGATCGACTACTTCATCAAGCGCCGCGGCGCCGGCGCGCAGCTGTCCGCGTAAAGGAGCAATTCCATGTCCATGGGAGGCGGCGGGGGCCGCGACAAGATTCAGAGCGACATCAACGTCACGCCGTTGGTGGACGTGTGCCTGGTCCTCCTCATCATCTTCATGGTCGTCACGCCCCTCCTGCAGAAGGGCATCAGCGTCCAGATCCCCCAGGCCGACAATCCGGACAAGAAGCCCGACAACAACAAGCAGAAGCTCATCTCCGTCGTCTACACCACCCCACCCGCTTACTTCATGGAGGCCAAGCAGTACTCCAAAGCCGAGTTCCAGACCGCGCTCGACGAGCTCTACCAGCGTAACGCCGCGGCCGAGCTCGTCATCAAGGCGGACCAGCGCCTCAAGTACGGCGACGTCAAGGAAGTCTTCAAGATGACCAAGGACGCCGGCTTCCAGGACGTGGGCCTGATCGCCGAGAAGAAGCCCAAGGGCATCAGCTAGACCCGATCAACGCATCCAAGGAGATCTGCGACATGTCAATGGGAGTCGGCGGCGCCACCGAGTACAAGAGCGACATCAACATCACGCCCCTCGTGGACGTGGTGCTGGTGCTCCTCATCATCTTCATGGTCATCACGCCGCTCCTCCAGATGGGCTACGACGTGAAGGTGCCGCCGAAGAACCCGGATGCCATTTCGGCCCCTCCGACGGACCTGGTCATCGTGTCGCTGACCCCGACGAACAAGTACTACCTGAACAAGGACGAGGTCACCGCGCAGACGCTGTCCCTGCGGCTGACCGAGATCCTCAAGAACCGCGCGAACAAGACCGTCTTCTTCTCGGGCGACGACGGCGCCGTCTACGGCGAGGTCATTAAGGTCATGGATCTCTGCCGCAACGCCGGAGCCAAGAACATCGGCATCGTCATGGAGACCGTCCCGGTCGGGCAATAGCCGACAAAAGGCGGCCGTCGAGCCGAGACCCGCCTGAATCTCTTCTGATATTCTCCCGCCCCGCTGCACAGGAGTCCGAACCATGTCTTT